>JAZRAE010000039.1:0-33634 GCA_045634385.1 Eubacteriales bacterium
GAGCTCTTCGATCTTCGGATGGGGTATGCGAACCAGCAGCATATGTGCCCTATAGGCACAATGCCTGGTCCGAAACTGTGCTTCGCACGCCATAACAAAAAAACCGACCACAAGGGTCGAGAAAATTTAAGCTGGGTATTCACCATAGGTGAAGATACCCACATCCTGCGCCTGAAGAGCGAGCTCTTCGATCTTCGGATGGGGTATGCGAACCAGCAGCATATGTGCCCTATAGGCACAATGCCTGGTCCGAAACTGTGCTTCGCACGCCATAACAAAAAAACCGACCACAAGGGTCGGTTTCTTTGTTATGGTGGGGGAAGCTGGATTCGGACCAGCGAAGTCAGTGTCAACAGATTTACAGTCTGCCCCCTTTGGCCGCTCGGGAATTCCCCCATATAAGCTGGAGCTGGTGAACGGAGTCGAACCATCAACCTGCTGATTACAAATCAGCTGCTCTGCCATTGAGCCACACCAGCGTGCTGAACAGTCAATATTATAACAGATGAAAAAGAGTTTGTCAATACCTTTTTTGAATTTTTTTATAAAAACTTGTTATTCTTTTTTAAGCGCAGAAAAACAAAGTCGTCAAAATAAAAATCTGCATATAATTGTATAATAGGAAAAAATGATTACTAAGAATGTTGAAAATCAGAAAAAGTAGTGCAATGACGTGCAAAATCTTTGTTTTATCATATTTTTCGACAATACCCACAAAATATTAACCGGTTAATTGATAGCAAAATCAACACATCCGCCGCGTTAATACAAAATTAAATCCAAGCGCGGCAGTGAGGAAAATACATGAATAAGTATTTTGGTACAGATGGCTTTAGAGGCAAGGCTGGCGTGGAATTAACAGCCCTAAACGCATTTAAGATCGGACGTTTTTTAGGATATCATTTATCCAAAAGTAAAAGAGACTATTACAGACCGCGAGTTGCAATAGGAAAAGATACAAGGCTTTCAAGCTACATGCTTGAATATGCTGTAGCATCCGGACTTGCATCATCGGGCGCTGACGCTTATCTTATGCACGTGATCCCAACTCCGGCTCTGACCTATATAACACTACAAGAACGCTTTGACCTTGGAATAATGATCACCGCATCACATAATCCCTACTATGATAACGGAATAAAGATCATAGGAGCTGACGGAGAGAAAATAAACGATGCCCTCGCCTCACTTATCGAGGAATATATCGACTCGGACGAATACAGCTATTCCCTCCCCTTTGCAGTGGATGAAAGCATTGGAAAAATACAGAGTTATCTTAAAGGGCGCGAGAATTATATCAACCATTTAGTTGAGCTTGCAGATACTTCATTCGACGGACTAAAAATCGGGCTTGATTCAGCAAACGGTTCTGCATTTGAAATATCTCAAATAGTTTTTAACTCTCTCGGTGCAAAACTACTTACAATAGGTGAAACGCCCACAGGAGCAAATATAAACAAGAACTGTGGCTCAACGCATATTGAAAATCTGTCAAGGCTCGTCAAGGAAAATGGACTTGATGTCGGCTTTGCATTTGACGGTGATGCCGATCGATGTATTGCGGTAGACAAGGACGGTAATATCATCGACGGTGACGGTATAATGTATATTCTTGCAAAACGATTTTTACGCCAAGGCTTGATGCAAAATAAGACACTCGTCACTACCGTTATGTCAAATGGTGGACTCATAAAATCTCTTTTAAATCTTGGGGTAAACACCGAGATAACCAAGGTAGGAGATAGATTTGTTTATGAAAGAATGCAAATAAAAAATGCAGTCTTAGGCGGTGAGCAATCCGGACACATCATAATGCGAAATTATCTTGGAACAGGGGACGGCATCTTTACTGCAATCATGCTTGCAAAAGAAATGAGCGAGCAAGGATCATCCCTTAGTGAGTTAGCTAATGGACTTGTCATTTATCCGCAGGAATGTGCAAGCGTACTTGTAAAAAACAAAAGCCTCGCCATAAGTGATGAAAAGATTAAAAGGCTTATAGAAAAGATAGATAGCGAGATTGCCCCTACCGGCCGAATACTTGTCAGAGAAAGCGGAACCGAGCCCAAGATGCGAATTATGGTCGAGGCAAAAAGTCGTGAAATCTGTAAAAACGCAATAAATAGCATTGTTTCTCTTTTTAAAGCAAGAGGTCATGTCGATGTATAATAGATTAAAATGTCAATCTTTATTTACTTATTCCGACTTTTTACTTAAAGGAATATTTGATGCTGTAAGTTTCCCTTGGGAAATCTTGCCCATGATTAAGAGCGTAATTGAAGCGGCAATTGACTCAGGTCTTAAAGGTTTCACGTTGCTGAAAAGCGGTGTTCTTGTTGGCAAAGACGTAAAGATCGCAGATACTGCCGCAATAAATGGACCAACCATTATAAGTGACGGATGCGAGCTTCGTCACGGCGCATATATACGCGGATCGGTCATACTCGGCAAGGGATGTGTAGTCGGTAATTCAAGCGAAATAAAAAATAGCATTCTACTCGACGGTACACAAGCTCCGCACTTCAATTATATTGGAGATTCAATACTCGGCAAAGGCACCCACCTCGGTGCAGGAGCTATATGTTCAAACCTACGATCCGACAAAGAAAGAGTTGTTATAAAGGGTGATAATTTCAGTATTGATACCGGACTTAGAAAGCTCGGTGCAATACTCGGTGACGGTGCAGAAATAGGCTGCGGAGCTGTCCTCTGCCCCGGTACTGTAGTCGGTAAAAACTCAATGGTTTATCCCCTCACTATGGCGCACGGTATATATCCCGAGAGCAGCATTATCAAAAACGGTATAGTGGTATCCAAAGAATAAATCTACTTCTTTGGCGGTCTTTTCACGTATTTCTCTTCCAAACAAAAAAGCTGACCGAATCAAAAGCTTACATCAAAGCTAATGATTCGGTCCAATCTTTTTTAAATTATATTCCGTACATCAACCACAAATAAATATAAGCGGGTATTATCGCAGCCAAGGTGAACGGTATACCGATCTTAAAGAAATCAGAATTCTTGACTGTATATCCCTCCTTGCGAAGTATTCCGATACCGGTAATATTTGCCGATGCTCCGATAGGAGTGCAATTGCCGCCGAGCGTTGCTCCGGAAAGTAGTCCGAAGTAAAGCACCGTAGGATCAACACCAAGATTCTTTGCAAGTCCTGCAATAACCGGAATCATCGTTGCAACGTAAGGAATATTATCTATGAACGCGGAGATAAGAACTGACGCCCAAACTATAACCGTATACAGCACAAACACGTTTCCGCCGCCGAGCTTGGCAAGAAGGTTTGCCGCCGCCTCAATTACACCCATCTCCGAAATACCGCCGATCATAACGAACAATCCGAGCAAAAGCCCTATCGTTTGAAAATCGATCTCCTTCAAAGGAGCAACGATAGCTTCGATGTTTTTCTTACGGATATAGCTATATATCAGTCCTATGATCAGTAGTACACAGCATATAAGTCCGTTTGTGATATCAGGCTTATTTGGAATAAAGGATGCCGCAATCAGCAATACGATCGTGCCGAGCAGTAATACCGAAGGAACGTAATCCGTTACCTTTGTGCGTCCTGCCCCCTTGGGGATTTCCGCCTTCTCTTTTCTGAAAAGGAATGCGAGAATAAGAGCCGAAAGGATTGCTCCAAGCTCTACTGCAAAGAACATACCGGGTCTGCCCTTGTACCAGAAGAAGTCAATGAAGCTCATATCAAGTGCCGATCCAAGCATAATTGCGGTGGTATCACCAACAAGCGTTGCCGCCCCCTGCAAATTTGACGATACCGCGATAGCGATAATAAACGGGACGGGATTTGTGTCTAACTTTCTGCAAATCTCAAGCGCAACAGGAGCTATCATAAGCACGGTTGCAACGTTATCGACAAACGCAGAAATAATACCTGCAAACAAAGCCATCGCAATTGCCGCCCACTGAACGTTTGGAACCTTTTCCATAATCAAATCTGCGAGAAGTTCGGGCATTTTACTTTCAATAAATAAGGCTACAATACCCATCGTACCCGCAATCATAAGAATAACGTTAAAGTCTATTGAGCCAAAAAGTTTACCTATGGGAAGCATTCCCGTCACAACAAAAATTAAACCCGATGCAAGCGCAATGTACGGTCTATACTTACTGAACACGAGCATCAAAACGTATGTTACTGCAAATAAAGCTAAAGCTATATACATAAAATTAATTCCTTTCAATTATTTTTCCGAGCCAATAGGGTTTACAATACTGTATCCTACGTTTACAAGATGATCTGCAACTCTTTCAAGTCCCACTACAACAGATGAATAGTACGGACTAACGTCAATATTGCAGTTTCCTTCGGCAAGTCTTGCAAAGTGACTTGCTATGAGTTCTTTTTTCTTTTCATCAACATTTTCCTCAAGCACGGTGAGTGCAGGCAACTCATTTTTGTTAAGATTTTCAAAAGCGTCCTTTGCGATATAGAACATTTCCATAATGCTCTCGCGCATAGACAAAATCTCGCCCTGTGCCTTCTCGGAGAAGCTGATCTTCTTTTCGATCATCTCTATGCCGATTTCGTGGAAGTTCTCTGCGTGGTCGCCTATACGTTCAAGATCGTTTAAGACGTGGAAATAAGAGCCAATCACCTTCTCGTCACTCTGCTCTACGTTCGTGGACAGTTGGATTAAAAATTTTGTTAGTGCACCGTTTGTAAAGTCAATAATTTCCTCATTCTTTCGTATGCGTCCGTCGTATTCGGACGACCCCTTATCCATTGCCACAAAGGAATATATAGCATTTTCCTCAACCAACGAAAGCATATAGTCCATTTCCTTCTTAACCTGCATAAGAGCGATAGGAGGCGTGGTAAGGAGTCTGTCGTCAACGTATTTAAGAGTGAGTGTTTCTTCCGTTTCCTTATTATCCTTGATAATAAGGCATGAATATTTGACAAGATGCTTGACAAACGGGAGAAGTAAAAGCGTAGTAGTAACGTTGAAGATAACGTGGAATACGGAAACTCTCATTTGAAGAGACATCGGATCACTTCCGGGGAACATAGATACAAGAAGATTTACAGCAGGCTCTTTGAATATCCAAATCAACGCTGTGAAGAAGACCGTTCCGATCACGTTAAACGTAAAGTGTATAAGAGCAACACGTTTGGAATTTGCGTTTGCACCGACCGATGCAAGAAGTGCCGTCACACAAGTGCCTATATTTGCTCCAAGAACGATAAACAATGCCAAATCAAGCGGCAGTACACCTGTGCCTACCATCGTAATCACGACACCCGTGGCAGCAGACGAGCTTTGAATCAGCGCAGTGAATATTACACCTACTAAAATCAAGAGCAGCGGGAAATTAATCGTCGCAAATATGTCGGTAAATAAGCTTTCAACAAGAGGATTGCCAAATGCACCTTCGCTGCTCATCACCTCGAGTCCGACGAAAATCAATCCGAGTCCCGAGAAAAGGTTTCCAAATATCTTGATCTTCTCCTTTTTGAAGAATCCCATCATAACTCCCGCAAAAGCAAGAAGATACATTGCCATATTGAAATAGTCGTTCTTCAAAGCAACCAACACGCCCGTGATGGTCGTACCGATGTTTGCACCCATAATTATGGGAGTTGCCTGCATCAAGGTCATAACACCCGCATTTACAAGACCGATAACCATAACGGATGTTGCCGAGGAGCTTTGTATTATTGCCGTAACACCTGCGCCAATACCAACTCCCGATATGCGATTGTTACTAATTTTTTCAAGCAGGGTTTTCATACCGCGGCCTGCACTTTTCTCCATGGCATCGCCCATAAAGTTCATACCTACGATAAAAATTCCCACACCCGCAAGCAACCATATCAAGCTCTGTAACAATTGCAATATTTCACTCGTAGATAACATTTTTCTCCTTTACTTAAATATCAAATAAATTGCATAGCTATAACATAATATCATAAATCCGGTTAAGATGCGGTAAAGATAGAAAAGGCGGAAAAACCGTCTTAACAGTTTTTCCGCCCAACAGACATAATAAAAATCGGTAACTAAACAAATTATCTGTCACTATCCATCCGATATCCTACGCCAAGCTCGTTGATAATATAGCTTTTCTCACCGGGTTTTGCTCCGAACTTCTTACGGATATTCGCCATGTTGACCTGCAGTTTTTTAATACTTCCCTCATCGGGATATTCTCTCCACACAGCCTTAATAATCGCAGCATAAGTCATTACCTTTGCACAATGCTCGGAGAGAAATGCCAAAATGTTATATTCTGTCTGAGTCAGCTTGATTTCTTCAGTACCAATCCAAACTCTTCTCGCATCATAGTCGATAGCGAGCTCGCCAAGAGTGAATTTACCTCCCGGAAGCTTCCCTTCCTCCGCACCGAATCGGTTAGTGCGCAGCGAAGAACGGATACGGGCAAGCAGCTCCTCAGAGCCAAACGGCTTGGTTACGTAATCGTTCGCACCAAGGTCAAGAGCCTTTACCTTTTCCTTTTCCTCGCTTCTTGCGGAAAGTACAATTATCGGTGTCGGATCTTTTTGCCTAATCTCGCTTATAAATACAGTTCCGTCACAGTCCGGAAGTCCAAGATCAAGAATTATAAGATCGGGAATATGAGATGCGTACATAGTCTTTGCGCAAGCATAGTTTTTTGCAGATATGACTTGGTATCCGTTTGCTTCAATTAGAGATGAAACAACGGTAAGGATATTCTCATCATCCTCGACAACGAGTATTTTATATTTATTATTCGTCACAGTTTTCTCCTACCTCCGTTGCTAAATCAAAGCGGAATATTGCGCCGCCGTCCTTTGCATTTTCGGCACTTACAGTACCCCCGTGTGCTTTTATAATGGTTGCACACACAGAAAGTCCGATTCCTGCATTTCGTTTTTGAGTATCGAAATCATCACCCTTGTCGTAGTATCCTATAAAGATACTGTCAAGTTTGTCTTTGTCAATGCCGCACCCATTGTCCGCTATTTCAAAGATAGCTTTATCACCAATCACAAATACTCTTAGTGACAACTTGTTAAAATCGCCTGCATGCTGAACCGAATTTTCAAGCATGTTAATTATAACCTGCTCGATGAGGATAGCATCCATAGGAATAATCACAAGCTCCTGCGGAATATCTATAAACACCTGTCTGTCAGGATATCGTTTTTTGAATTTCAGAATTACCGAATCTACAAGCTCCTCGAGCACCGTAGGAGTCTTAATGATCTTTACCTTTCCGCTGTCGATACGAGTAATGGACAGTAGATTTTCCACCATACGGATAAGCCAATCGGAATCCTCTTTTATGCCGGTTATCATTTTCGTTTTTTGCTCTTTGGTCAGGCTATCATTATTCTCAAGAATCGCCGAGCTTGCGCCGTAAATTGTGGTCAAGGGAGATCTTAGATCGTGAGATACGGCACGCAAAAGATTTGCCCTCATCCTTTCTCTTTCCCCCTCAAGCTTTAGTTCCTGCCATTTTTTCAGTTTGGTAGTAAACGTACTTGTCAGCAGTGAAATTATCAGCATAACAATAGCCGAAAATATGTTCTCGGGTATTGTGAAATCAACGTTAAAATACGGATATGTAAAGGCATAATTGATAGCAATAACGCTTGCTACCGTACCACCTATTCCGTACCAAAATCCATCGGTTACAAGGGAAATAATAAAAACTGCAAATGAAAATAGGGTCGTAACGTGCTCGGATATATCAAGTACGTCCTGTAGCACTATGCTGATGGCAAATGCCGCAAACAAAATCAGCAGAGTGATTGCAGTATCTTTAATGTATTTTTTTGCATTAATCATATAATGCTCCTCTTTTCGCTAATACAATTCTATCACCTATTCGGTAAAAAGCGGTAAAGCTTACAAAAAATCATCACCGATACTTTATTATACCACGCACATAATAATATTGCAATCGAATTTGATATTTTTATTATCTTCCGATTTTCTTCTCATACTGCAAGAGCACGCGCTTATAAAAAATATATAAAACTAACTTCAAGCGCAGAGATTCAATATATTTCAAAATTGCACAATAAACCCATATTTTGTAAATAATGGTTGTTATAATCACTCATTATTATTTTAAACAATCTCCAATGCACGTTTAATTTAAAAGTTTTTTCTTTTCTCTCACAACCTCAATTACAGCCGCATCATCGTCGCTATATCCCCACTCATTCTTAATGCAATCAATCATTCTGTCATATGTTTCTGTTGCCTTTTCAATATTGCCTAAGATCTTGTAGATTGTCGCAATTCCGTGAAGCGCATCGGTAAACCTCGGCTTTTTATTTTCCTCGCTTTTCCAAGATTTTTCGTAAAAATCTATAGCCTTCTGATAATCGCACTTTGTAGCATAGTATTGTGCACTCTCAAATAGGAATCCCCCATCGTCATTAAAATCTGCAAGGGCAGACTCCATTATCGCATCTGCTCTTGCTACGTCGTACTCGGCAAGGGCGATATGAGCCTCATATACAGGAACCAAGAACGGCTTGCGCGCGGGAAGTATCTTGTAAATCTCGAGATACTCACGGGCTTCCTTTGTGCGATGGTCTGCGATAAGATTGTCCATAACCTCATAATATGGCATCGGGGTTTTAGGCTCGATATTGTCACTCCCTATTACCCTTTTGTAAAAATCGATTACATCAGTGTGATTTGCGATATTCCAATCCCACACAGTTGCGCCCTCCGCCTTTTGCAGTAGCCATTGACATTCCTTTTTCTCGGGGTGTGCAAGAATCGCTTCTCTTGCATATTTGCTGACTCTGCGTGAATCTGCAGTCATTCTGTGATGGTAAAGCTGAGCGAGCAGGCTCTGTACTCTCGCCTTGTCGCTGTTCTCTTTGAGCTGATTTGTTAGATAGCTCACATAGTCCGTGAATGTGTCGGGGGATAGTTCCTCCTCTATGTCAAGTCTGTTCTCTATCCTATTCAGCCTCTGCTCTACGGTCAAGTCAAAAAGCTCGTCTATTGTTACTCCAAACTCCTCCGAGAGTGCAGGTAACAAAGTTATATCCGGCATAGTAACACCGTTCTCCCACTTGGATACCGATTGCGCGCTTATGCCAAGTGACGAAGAAAGTTGCTCCTGTGTCAATCCCGCCTTAAATCTTAGTTGTTTAATCTTGTTACCAATTTCCATTTACGTTCTCCTTTGTTTTCTGAAATTGATTTTCGAAGGACCTTCTGTCTGTATTGTATCACATCCTAAAGTCAAAATCAACAACGCATTTTTATCGTGAGCTAAACCAATAGGCGAATTCAATCGGTTAAAATCCGTTATTTGATAGTCGCCTGTGTTTTTGTTTTTTTCACACCTTTCACATCTTACAATTTATTATTATCGCAATATTCGTTTTTATAAATCGTTTTTACAAATCGCATTTTACTCCTTGACAACGCATATTTTTTATGATATAATAACCAAGTGCCATAGGGGTATCGCCAAGCGGTAAGGCAAGGGACTTTGACTCCCTCATTCGTAAGTTCAAATCTTGCTACCCCTGCCAACAAAAAACGCACTTTTGTCTACTGACAAAGGTGCGTTTTTTGAATGATGTTTGCCTGTCACGCAAATGATGTTGGCTTCGCCAATGATGACGGCTACGCCTAATGATGCGTGGCTTCGCCACATTTTATGGCAAACATCGCATCATTGCGAAACGAAGTGGAGCAACATCATTTTGAGCGAAGCGAAAAACATCATATCGCCGTAGGGGATACATCATTTGACATACTGACAATTTAATGATATAATAACGGAAAAGGAGGCGTTGATATGATTTCTGAAGCAGAATATCGCATTGCACGCGAAAAATTCGAGTCAGCTGCGAAAGATTTCGATTTTGTTTTTCACAGCCCTTTTGCTTTAACAGACGAGCTTTCTGCGTTTGGATATATTGAAAAATACGGAAGTGAAAACGGAGTTGTTATTTGCTTGACTTATCCACCCGATTTTCCAATAAGCCAAGAGATGAAGAATTGGTGCGATCAGATGGGGTGTTTCTGTTCTTTTATTAACATCGAACCGCTTCTTGAAGAATACAAATCTTCTTATTTTAGAGAAATGCTTCGAGATTGGGGTAAATATTGATCATTTACGCACCTTTTTTGCGTTTTTACCTAACCTTACGCACCTTTTAGTCGCTCTTTCGCAACAAAAACGCACTTTTGTCTACCGACAAAGGTGCGTTTTTTGAATGATGTTTGCCTTCGGCAAATGATGTTGGCTTCGCCAATGATGACGCTGATGCTAATGATGCGTGGCTTCGCCACATTTTTGGGCAAGCATCGCATCATTGCGAGTGAAACGAGCAACATCATATTTGCGAAGCAAATGCATCATATCGCCGTAAGGCGATGCATCATTTGACAAGCAAGCGATTTTATGGTATTATATTGGTGATAGGAGGTGCAATTATGAAAGAAAATAAACTTGTCGAGCTTTCAATGGATTTTTCTGTTGATATCATTAACCTCGTTAAATTTCTAAAATCGAACCACGAAACGATTATTTCCAACCAAATTGGAAGAAGCGGCACCTCGATCGGTGCAAACATTCACGAAGCACAGTACGCTCAAGGAACAAAGGATTTTATCTCTAAATTTGAAATCGCACTCAAAGAAGCAAGTGAAACGGGTTATTGGCTTGAGCTCTTATACAGGACAAAGTATATCGATGAGCAAACCTTCAAATCCTTATCCTCTAAATGCACTTCTTTGAGAGTTATGCTGATTGCATCCTGTAAAACCGTAAAGGAGAAAGCAAATGACTGTAAAAAATGATATAGTTTTGTGGGACAATGAAACAGATAAGTTTTGCTTGTTTTCGATACCCAACGAAACGCAATACAAATACATTGATAATATCCCTTGCATTACATTTGGAATTTCTTACGAAAACTTTTGCTTTAAAGGATACGAAACTTTTACGCTGTTTGATAAATTTTATACGGATACCATAGAGAAAATAGAAACTGTTCACCATTCTTTAAACGGAGCTTTTCGTATTTGTGATGTTGGAGCAGACACGGATGGCTATATAGATTTTAAAATGAAAAACGGCAGACTACTGGTTAAAGGTCAACTCGGTGCATCTTTCTCTTCTCATTCATTACAATTTGAATTCGAAGCAGATCAAACACTACTGACAACTTTGCTAAAAGGAATCAAGATTTAATACACTGGTGTACTTTTAGTCGTTCTTACCCCACTTTACGCACCTTTTAGTCGTTCTTAGGCAACAAAAAGAACCACTCTTTACGGGTGGTTCTTTTTGTTGTTGGGTATCGGTCGATTTGAACTTAGCGTGAGCGTTCTCGCGAACGCTGTAAGTTCACATATCCGCCTTTCTGACAGATGCCCGCTCGCGAGGCATCGTGAAAGGCGTGATATCTTCGCCACGGGCGAATACCTTGCTACCACTGCTTGCGGGAGCTATTGTACAATTAACCTATCCTCGTGATAGGTCTCTTTTGTTGTCTGTGGGTAAGCTAATTTGAACTTCAATTCATCATCATTGCCACTTGTGGCACAAATTATGCCGGTCACGACAAATGATGCGTAATAGAGCTATCATTCGCGCTTTTATTTTTCCTCTTTCATTCTTTTCTTAGTATTTTTCCGACTAATCTTGACAAAATATATAAAATATGTTAAAATATCCGTTGTGAGGGAGTAGCACGCGCCTTAAGGCGTAGCAAGTCAACATCCTGGCCTATTGGTCTGGCTTGTTTTAATGTGCGAGACTCATGTATAATTAGCTAACGTTGATCTAAAGTCAATGCTACTTTAATCACTCGGCTACACCGTACATGGACTCTCCTCTATTTCCTGTTCCAAGTACGGTTATGTCCTTACTTGGTTATTTTTTTTGGAGGAATATATTATGGAATTTTTCGGCTTTACCCTTTTTGGTGCTCTTTCGGGAGGACCTCTGCTTGCGATTGCCGCAGGCTTGTTCGTAATCGGTCTTATCCTTGTTATCAAGGGCGGTGACTGGTTCGTAGACTCTGCATCCTGGTTTGCTGAGGCTTTCGGTATCCCTAAGTTTGTCGTAGGTGCAACCGTTGTTTCCTTTGCAACCACACTTCCCGAGCTTCTCGTTTCTGTAAGAGCGGCTATGAACGGCTCGGCTCAGCTTGCTATAGGTAACGCAATCGGCTCTGTTACTGCAAACACCACACTCATCATGGGTGTATCACTCGTTGCAATGGCAGGCGTGATTTCAAGAAAGACTATCGCTATCCGCGGCGGTCTGCTCCTTGCTGCAATCATCGGTCTGACACTTCTTTCTCTCTCCGGCTCACTCCCCGTTTGGTCTGCGTTTATCCTTTGGGCAATTTTCCTTGCCTTTATGATAATCAACCTTCTTGATGGCAAGAATGCAGCAAGCTCCGACGAAGAAAAAATGACCTATGAAAAATCTGAGATCCCGGGCAAGATCCTTTGGTTCGTTCTCGGTACTGCAGCCATCGTGCTCGGTGCAGAATTCCTTGTTTCATCCGGTAAGACACTTGCCGCAGGCATCGGTATCAGTGAAACCATCATCGGCTTCACCGTTATTGCTCTCGGTACCTCTCTTCCCGAGCTTGTTACCACTCTTACCGCTATCCGTAAGAAGGAGAACTCTCTTTCCGTTGGTAACATCATTGGTGCAAACATCATCGATACCACTCTCATCCTTCCCCTCTGCTCGGTAATCAACGGCACAGCTCTCCCTGTAGATAGAGTTAACCTCGTCTTCGACTTCCCCGTTTGTATCGCGGTATGCGCCCTTGCAATAATTCCCACTATCGTGCAGGGGAAGTTCAAGAAGTGGCAGGGATATGCGCTTCTCGGATGCTACGCGTTCTATATGCTTATGCTTGTCCTCAACGAGATCAATGTTATTGCTTTAGGATAATTTACAAAAAAACATAAAGAGCCAAGTTGCAGTCCAAAGTGACAAACTTGGTTCTTTCTTTTTTAAATACTTTTTTATCAACTTAAGTTTACAAAATTCAGTTTAAAAGTATAAAAACAAATCACAGACAACACTTGATTTTTGTTTTGCGATATGATACAATATTTATATGAAAGGCGGTGACACCTTGACCACAAGTGAACAAATCATAAGGCACTACAAAAAATATCCAAAGCTTGAAATAATCGATCTTTTTAAATATCTGTATCAAAGTTCGTTTGGCTGCGAGCATCATATATCTTCCCCCGAAAGGGTACTTGAATATATTAACTCGGAGCTGACTAAAGTAGAAAAGCAAGAGTGGATGGTTGATGCACTTGACGGAAACTATAGCCGTGTTCACCTATCATCCGTTATGAATAATCTGACACCCGAGATTCTCGCAAAATACTTCTCTATGTCTGCAAAAAACGAGCAAAACGGGAAAGCAGCGCTTATCAAAAAGGTGAATGTAGCAAGAGATATGATCAAGGAAGGACTTCTACCGTTTTCAATATCCGATTTTGATCTGATGCTTGACAAGTGGCAAAAGGCAGACTACCCTCCTATACACCATTCAGACAGCTTTCGTAGAGAATATGCACCCGCGTATCGAGTCATAGCCAACGATTTTTTACCCTTGCTTTATTCATACGCACATTGAATTCTTACTTAAAAAATATTTAGCGAAGTTTTTTGATTTTTTTCTCAAAAACTATTGCATTTTCATTTTTCATATGCTATAATACTACTTGTCAATTTATGATTAACAAAAAAATTATATAAAATTCGACCTATAAGGTTAGATTTTAGGGAGGTATCAAAATGGCAAAGTGTAGCGTTTGCGGTAAGGGTGTTACTTTTGGACACAACGTATCCCACTCCAACCGTAAGACAAACAGAACCTGGAAGCCTAACATTCGTAAGGTTAAGGCAGTAGTTGACGGTACAAAGACTTCTGTATACGTTTGCTCCCGTTGCCTTCGCTCCGGTAAGGTTGAGCGTGCATAAGGGTCAAAAACTCCGCTGATTGAAAGCGGAGTTTTTTGTATATTTAGCTATTATTTTATATATTATTGATGATAAGGGTTAATATAACCTATGAAAATTGCAATTGTAGACTCGCGTATTGATTGCGCAGCCGAGAGAAAGCTATCCTTGCTCGGCTACAGAGTCCTAACACTCCCCCCTTTCTCACGTCTTTCAGAAGCTGTGGCATCGCACACAGATATGCTTCTATGCCGTATAGGTAATGAGTATATCTCATATGCAGACTACTGTGAAGAAGCATCATACGTTTTCTCCGATCTTTCGCTTATGCTTTCAGGCACGGGCGCGCGCTTCACATTTACCGCGGACGAGGTTTCACCCAAATACCCCTCCGACGTTGGACTCAACGCATTGGTTATGGGTAAGACGATGTTCTGTCGCAAGGAGAGTGCATCTACCACTCTTATTGATATAGCCGAGCGAAAAGGCATCCGGATAATTGACGTAAAGCAAGGCTACCCTGCCTGCACGGTGCTGAAGCTCTCGAACACAGCGGCAGTTACCGCGGATCGCGGAATGGCTAAAATTCTTGAAAATAACGGCATACACGTGACTTTGATTGAGCAAGGTGGCATTTCCCTGCCCCCTCACGAGTACGGTTTCATCGGCGGGGCGGCAGGCGTTCACGACGGCAAACTCTGCTTTTTCGGTGACGTGACAACTCACCCGGATTCCGAGAAAATTATCAATGCGGCAAGGTCAGAGGGGCTCGACGTTATCTCCCTTTGTCCGGGAACTCTCCGTGACCTCGGCGGTATCCTTTTTATAGATAATATCGGCTAAAACCGTGAATATCGGTACAAGCAAAAGTCCAACGATTCCAAACACAGAATAACCGACGTAGATAAACACAAGAGTCATAAGCGGATGCACACCAAGATTTTTGCCTACAATCTTTGGCTCTATTACCTGACGAAACACAGTATGTGCAACGAACAGAACTAACAGACCAATTCCAAATGGAGTCTTGCCGACAAAGAAAGACCATATCCCCCACGGGATCAGCACCGCACCGACGCCTATAACAGGCAATAAGTCGAGAAGTGCGATAACTATAGCCATAATGAAGGGATAGGGCGCACGGATAAGAAACAGTCCTAACAGCATCTCGCCAAAAGTTATTAAGAGAAGCAAAAGATATGAGCGCATATACTTTAGGAGCGCGTCGAGAAAACCGTTTTTTACCTTAACCGCAACGTCGAATACAGAGCGCGGTAATAGTCTTTTGACTGCGGCGTTTACCCCTTCAAGTCCAATAGCGAAGTAACCCGAAGCAATAACCGATATAAGCAGAAAGAACAATGCCTTTGGGACTGCAGAAACTACACTCGACAATGCCGAACCAAGTGTTGAAAGCATAGACATTGCTACACGGTATAATGCATCGGCTACGTAGTCTCCGAAGTCTCCGAAAAGTCTGCCGAATAATCCGCCCGAGCCCATAAGACCGGAAATGAATTCCGAAAGTGAGTTATTACCCTCGCCAAGTCCTGCGAGCAACTCCCACACCTCGCGTGAAAGCAGCCACACCCCCGCCGATGATAATCCAAGTAAAGCAAGATAAAGTGAAACGGTCAGAATAAGACGAAGTATCTTTGGCTTTATCTTCATTTTAGGGGCAAGATATGCCGCAGGCGGACGCATGGCAAATGCGATAAACCAACCAATAAGAAATGGCAACAAATAAAGAAGTACGTGCTTAAAGAATAAATATAAAAGAAAGCCCGCACCAATAATCAGAACAACAAGATCGGTGTATCTTCTTATTTTATCATATTTCATTTTACTCTCCGAAAATATCTGAATTATATTATATTAAATTGTATCCAAATAAAAGAGTATTTAAAACACGAAAGGAAAAAGATATGGTAATTATTGAAATGGAAAACGGCGGCAAGATCGAGCTTGAGCTCTACCCCGAGCATGCTCCCAAGACCGTCGCAAACTTTGAAGCACTCGTTAAGGAGGGCTTCTACAACGGACTCACCTTCCACAGAGTTATCCCCGGATTTATGATCCAGGGCGGTGACCCCCTCGGCAACGGTATGGGCGGCTCCGACAAGAAACTCGTAGGCGAGTTCAGAGCAAACGGCCATAACAACCCCATCAAGCACGAGAGAGGCGTTATCTCCATGGCGAGAGCATACGATCCCAACTCTGCATCCAGCCAGTTCTTCATCATGCATAAGAACGCTCCCCACCTCGACGGTCAGTACGCTGCATTCGGCAAGGTAGTATCCGGTATGGAGGTCGTTGACGAGATCGCATCCATCCCCACAGATTACTCCGACAGACCTAAGATCGCAGTAAGAATCAAGACTGTGACTATCGTTTAATCTTCAATCGGTCATCGTTATACTATCAACAATTTTAATTACGCCAATACAAAAGCGCGGTTTTTGCAAACCGCGCTTTACTTTTTTTATTATTTTTTTCAATCAGTGAGTGAGAATAAACTCCTTAGTTCTTGCATGGAAGCAGAAATATACCATTGGAGCAAGTGACAAGATGCTTCCACATAAGAACACGATATATATCGGGAAAACATCTCCGAGGAATCCGTACATCACAGTAGAGATAGCGGAGCCTCCAACACACGATGACTGTATAAATCCAAGTATCGTACCCCTGTTTTCCTCGGGTAGAGCAAGCATCATAGAGGCTGAGAATACCGTGTTTCCCGCTGTATTTAAGAATGCACCGAAAAATGCAAGCGCACACAGAAGGATAAAGTTTTTAGATATATATCCGAGTGACATAAATAACACAGACGCAGTAAAGCTGATTGAAAGCACGAGAAAACGCGCCTTAGCAGACAGCTTCACAACTCCGAGTATCAACACGGAAATAACCGATGCTCCCGTCCAGATAGACATAAGGTATCCGTACATATCAACGGTGAACCCCTTCTCCATACAAAAAGGAAGCATAAGCGACATAGGTCCTGCCGCGAGAAGATTAATTATCAAAAGAAACGGTACAAAGAGCTTTAAATAAGGATCGCTGAAAATCACGTTTATGGCTATCTTATAATCCTTAAAGAGTCCCTTTAGCGTAACCGTCTCTCCTTGATGCACCGTTTTCGGAACATTAACGAACAGCTCCGAAATTGCAGAATAGAGGTTGCTAAGACCGTTGATAACAACGATCAAGGGAACACCGAAGAATGCTACCATCAGACCGCTGAACGCGCTTCCTACCATGTTTATAAGCGAAGACGATCCGGAGAAGATGGACTGTCCGCGCACCATATCGTCACGCGGGATAATATCAAGCATCAGCGTGCTTGCAGCAGGTGAATAAAATACCGTACCCATTGCAGCCAAAAACGCCGCAATCAATATTCCCACAACATTAAGCTTATCCATATAAGCAAGTATACCAACAGTAAGCATGACTGCACTCTGCAAAATATCCATGCCAACGAGCACCCATTTGCGGTTGCATTTATCTACAATGCTACCTGCGAAGGGGGAAAGAAACATTGTCACAAACATAGAGATCGCAGACATTATTCCCATCAAGCTCGATGAGCCCGTTTGCTCGTATACCCAATAACCGATAGCCACACTATACATCAGGTCGCCTATCGTACTTACTAAGCTTCCTTGCAAAAGCAATATAAAATCCTTATTCCAA
Source organism: Eubacteriales bacterium (assembly GCA_045634385.1). Taxonomy (GTDB): domain Bacteria; phylum Bacillota; class Clostridia; order Oscillospirales; family CAG-272; genus UBA1740. Next base: position 17,656 of record JAZRAE010000039.1, read on the forward strand.
AGCTTTGTCATAAACCCCTTCCTTTTTTTATCTTTTCTGATAGTATATCACTTAATACCGATAAAGTCAACGTATCCCGGTTGTCAATTCCGCAATTGTGGGTTGCAAAACGTTTTTTCATTGTATCGTATACGGTACATAAAATCAACACCATTATAGATATTTTTTGCGCACGTTTGGTACAGTTTATATAGGTAAAGCGCAGTTTTTTTCAAACTACGCTTTATCTTTTTAGAGTTTTTAGTTATGAGAGCGCCGAGCGCTCGTTATGATGCTCACTTTGCTCGCAGTTATGATTTTGCTGTGCAAAAGTTATGATTTGCTTGCTATTTGCAAGCAAAGTTGTCACTTCGTGACAGCCTCAGGATGCTTCTCGAGGATTACGGAGAGAGCCTCCTCGTCTGCGCAAACAACAACCTCACCCTTGAAGAACTGGAGGATGGATGCGGGAACCTCGGGAGTTACGTCACCGAAGAGTGACTTCTCAAGGATCTCTGCCTTGCCCTTACCGAGAGCGATAAGGAGGATCTTCTTAGCATTCATTATCTGACCGCAGCCCATAGAGAGCGCCTGAGTAGGAACGTCCTCTCTCTTCTCGAAGAAGCGAGCGTTTGCGTCGATGGTGGAGTCGGTGAGGTCTACAAGACCTGTGCCCTTAGTGAAGTAGGTGTTAGGCTCATTGAAGCCGATGTGACCGTTGTTACCAATACCGAGGACCTGAACGTCTACACCGCCCATAGAAGCTACTACTTCGTCGTATCTCTTGCACTCTGCAGCAGGATCAGCTGCCAAGCCATTGGGAAGATTGGTATTAGCCTTATCGATATCAACGTGGTCAAAGAGGTTGTGGCTCATAAAGTAAGCGTAGCTCTGATCGTGATCTGCAGAGAGTCCTACGTACTCGTCAAGATTAACGCTCTTCACGTTCTTGAAGCTGATTTCCCCCTTAGAGCATCTGTCAATAAGCTCCTTGTACATACCGATGGGAGAGGAGCCGGTCGCAAGACCAAGAACCGCATCAGGCTTATTCTTGAGCACGTCTGTAATAACGTTTGCAGCATTAACACTTGCACAGTGAGCGCACTTGCCATACAATATCTTTATCATTGTCTTATTCTCCTTATGTAAACTGAATCAAATTTAAAAAAACTTAATGAATCGGCGGCAAGCCGTTATGATTTGAATTGCGCTTTACCCTATGCCCCGCAGGGCAATTCATGTCGTAGACAATTCATGAGTGCATCGCACTCAATTCATGCGTTTTACGCAATTCATTGCGAGTTCCAAAGCGTTCGATCAGCAATACTTCTTAACGATTGCTCTCATCTCGTCAAGATGCGCTTCCATATCCGACACGAGCTTGAACTGGTTACGGCATCTGTCAAGGTTGTGGCTCGGTCTGTGGATTCTGAAATATGTATCACCGTTAAGGTAATCCGTAAGGAATCTCATACCGCACTCAAAGGTCATCATAATAGCACCGATGGGAAGCATCTCAAGCTCACCCTCGGTAAGTCCTCCCTTTGCACCCTCGATAAAGCCCTTGACGTAAAGCTCGTAAAGAGATATGTCAAAGTTAACCTTGGAAAGATCGGTCTCATCCTCAAGAGCAGTGGTCGCACCGAATCTGATTGAGTCACCGAAATCGTTTACGGAGTATCCGGGCATAATAGTATCAAGGTCGATAACACAGAGTGCCTCACCTGTCTTGGTATCAAAGAGAATGTTGTTGAGCTTGGTATCGTTGTGTGTAACACGAAGAGGAAGCTTTCCTTCTGCGTGTGCTCTTTCAAGAGTAGCTGCGAATTCCTTTCTTGCCTTTGCAAACTCAACCTCAGCCGAAACCTCACCGAGTCTACCGGCAACGTTATTCTCTATAGCCTCCATAAGCTGACGGTATCTGTCGGGAGTGTTATGGAAATTAACGATAGTCTCGTGAAGAGTCTCAGCGGGATATGCACCGAGCATATACTGGAAGTCACCGAAGGAAACAGCGCTGTCATAGAACTGCTCGGGTCTCTCAACCTTATCATAGCCAATGGAATCGGTAACATAAACGAGAAGACGCCAGTACTCCTCTTCTTCATCAAAATAGAAGGGTTTGCCGTCCTTGGTGGGAATAGCGTTAAGAACGTTACGAAGAGGATCGCCCCCCTCTGCCTCTATCTTCTTTCTGATAAACTTGGTAACGCCTACGTAGTTCTCCATAAGGAGATCGGGACGCTTAAATACGTTTTTGTTGATTCTCTGTGCAACGTACTGTACACCACTATCCATAGTAACAAGTCTTGTGTCGTAGATGTGGCCGTTTCCGAAGGGTATGCAGTCTGCTACCTTCCCCTCAACATCAAATGCCGCAATTACCTTTTCAATAGCTACCATAAAATAATCCTCCATATTCGTATATGCTTATATAATATTCCCAAGCAAAAATATTTATTTGAAATATCTACAATAATTATAAACTATGTTATTGACAATTGCAAGGTAAAATTGTATAATATTTTGTAGAATAGCACATTTTTTAACTTTATTTTACAAACCCGGAGAATTGTAATGACAAAGGAAGAAATAATCTCCGTCCTCTCGGAGCTATACAAAATTACCGGATTTCGCGTATCGCTTCACGGAGCGGATTACAGTGAAATAGCCGCATATCCTCCCGAAAAGAGAAAATTCTGCCGTATGATTCACCAAGATCCCGAGGAGTATGATAAATGTGTGGCATGCGACAAGGCGGCGTGCAAGCGAGCCTTGAATGACAAAAGCACACACATATACACCTGCCGCTACGGATTTACTGAGGCGGTAAGTCCTCTTTATAACTTCGGTACCTTGACCGGCTTTCTTATGATGGGACAGGTCTTTGAGACCACCCCGGAGGGCAAGCCCCTGCACCCGGAGGTAAACAACATCAAAAATCTTGGCGAAACCTTTTCTTCACTTGCCGAGCAGACCCCGCTTGTTGATGCTGATATGGTGCGCTCATATGTAAAAATAATGACGATTTGTGCGCAGTATCTCACGCTCTCGAATGCGATACCGTCAACAAAGCAGACCGTTGCCGAGATGGCGAAAAAATACATCTTCGACAACTTCCGCTCAAAGATAACCATTGCGGATATTTGTGATGAAATAGGCTGTTCAAAATCAACTCTGATCACAGGATTTAAACGTGAATACGGTATGACGGTAAACAACTATATTACCGAGGTGAGGCTGAATGAAGCTATCAATATGCTGAAAATGGGTGAGAGACATATAAGCGAGATAGCATCAGAGACCGGCTTTTCGGACCAATCTTACTTTTCTAAAGTATTCTCTGCAAAATACGGAATTCCTCCGAGCGAATACGCCGAGGACAACAAGCAATAACTTTTTTAGGGGGTAAATAATGAAAATTCTGCATACATCAGACTTACATATAGGCTCTGCCCTAACCTCGAGACTCTCCCAGGATAAAATCAGAGAGAGAAAGGGCGAGTTGCTTTCAAACTTTGAAAGAATGATCGAGGAAGCTGTATACGAAAGAGTCAGCCTCTTTATAATCGCTGGCGATCTCTTTGATACAGAGAGGATCACAAAATCCACAAAAGACCGCGTACTCACGGCAATAGCGAGATGCCCCGGCATAGATTTTCTCTACCTGTCGGGAAATCACGAGAAAGATGCACTTACCGAGGGCGGTACTCCCCTGCCAAAAAACCTTAAGCTTTTCGGTGAAAATTGGACGAGCTATGACTTTGGTGAGGTATGTGTAACGGGTAGAAGCACTATCGTACCGGGAATGTTCGAGAGCCTTGATCTTGACTACAGAAAGACAAATATAGTCGTTCTTCACGGTGCGCTCGCAGACGGAAAAAGCGGAGGTGAGATCGTAGGCAAACGCGAGCTTGAGGGAAAGCATATAGACTATCTCGCACTCGGACACTACCATAGTTACTCTGCACATAAAATAGACGAAACCGGCGTAGCCATTTATGCGGGTACTCCCGAGGGACGCGGCTTTGACGAGGTCGGCGAAAAGGGCTTTGTTATGATAGAAGCCGACGGAAGACACGTGCACTATGAATTCCGTCCCTTTGCAAAAAGAAAGCTCAGGATAGTAGACGTTGATCTCTCGGGCGCAGAATCGCGCGGCGAGGTTGATACAAGAGTGGATTCCGCTCTTTCGGGCATTGGATCTTCCGATCTTGTAAGAGTAAGACTTGTCGGCAAAAGGCCTCCGGAGATGTTCCCTGACCTTGGCGCTGTAACGTCAAGATGGCAAAACGCCTTTTACCACTTTGAGATAAAGGATGAGTCGAGCATACTCATTAACCCCGAGGATTACAAGTACGACCGCTCCTTGAAAGGTGAGTTCATCAGACTTGTAAGCTCTAAAACTGACATTTCCGATGAGGAAAAGGACAAAATAATACGCACAGGACTCGCCGCTCTTATGGGTGAGTGCGACGAAATTTAAGGAGGGACGTATGAAGCTTGTAAAATGTTATATCGAAAACTTCGGTCTTCTCCGCACAACCGAGTTCAACTTCTCCAAAGGACTCAATTGCTGCATTTCGGAAAACGGCACGGGAAAGACTACATTGACCGCTTTCATTGAAGCTATGTTATACGGTATCGGTGACTCGCGCCGTCAGTCGCTCGATGAAAATCCGAGAAGAAAATACTACCCCTGGCAGGGCGGACGTTTTGGCGGCTCGCTCACCATAGAATCGGGAAAGAAGAAATACACCATCGAGCGCAGTTTTGGTACAAGACCTGCCGACGATACCTTCAGACTTATTGAAACCGATAGCGGAAAGGTCAGCTACGACTTTGGCGAGGATATAGGCGAAAAGCTCTTTGGTATAGACCGCGACGGATTTCTGCGTACAGTCTTCCTCTCCGAGAAAAACATACAGGGCAAGAACGATAATAAATCCATCTCCGCAAAGCTCTCCGATCTTGTCGGCGTTGACGGTGACGTCGGTGGGTTTGATGATGCAATAAGACTCCTTGAGGACAGACGCAGGTTCTACTTCAAAAAAGGTAACACGGGCGAGATCGCCAACGTTAAGGAAAGAATTAACGAGTGTCAAAGACGCATTGACGCAATATCAAAAATTGAAAAGGATGCAGAAGAAAAGCAAGCAAGACTTAAAGAGCTTACTGCCGAAAAAGACAGACTTACAATGCTCGAAAAGGAAGAAAAGCTCAAGCTTGATCATATCAACCGCCAAAGAGAACGCACTTCTCACGAGGAGAGGTACGGAACTATGCTCGAAACGCTCGCAAAGGAAAAAGAGCGTTTAAATGAAGTGTCCGAATTCTTCAAAAACGGTATCCCCTCTACAGCTCATATAGACGGCGCAAGAGATGCTTACGTAGAGTCACAAAGATTAAAACAAGAGGCTCTGTCCGAGTCGGGCAACGAAGAATACGTAGCACTCAGCGAGTTCTTTAAGAACGGTACGAACTTTGTGGAAATAGCGGAGATAGAAAGAAACGCATATCTATTAGACGAAAAGTCACGAGAGCTTGTTGCGATCAAAAACGGATTTGATAAGCATTCTATCGAGATGCGAACTCTCTTCTCCGATAATATTCCGAAAAGAGATGAGCTTGAGAATGCTAAAAAGTCACTTAAGGGTGGCTTCTCGCTTACAAAAGTAATCATCGGTGCCGTCGGTTTAATTCTGGCTATTGCCGGTATTATAATCGGTAATACGTATGGATATGTCCTTGCCGCAGCCGGTTTAGTTGCTTTAATTGTCAGCGCTGTTTTAACTTTAAATAACAAAAAAAGCAAAGAAATATTGTCATATGTGCGCAAGTACACCGATTGTGACACATCAGAAGTTAAGGCCACACTTGATAAGCTAAAGGAAAATCTCGACCGCTACGACCTGCTCGCAAATGAAAGAGAGGCGCTCCGCGCTTCTTTAGACGAGGAATATAGCGCACTCACACTTAAAGTATGCACATTCCTTGAAAAGTTCCCCATTACCACCGCGGATTCTATGATTGAATCTATAAGCACTATCAAGCAAAAATACACCCGTTATTACACTCTTTCCGAAGCGGATGAAACAAAGGAAAGCGGCAAGGTAGCAAAGCTTGAAAGAAGTGAAGCACTCTTAAAGGCTGCAGAGAAATTCCTCGCTTACTTCCCCATACAGTCAAGCGATCCCTTCAGCGAAATACGCAACAAGCTCAGCGATTACAACTACATTAAGGCAAGCGTATCAAAGCTCGAAAGAGAGTGCGACGTATTCGCTGTAAAGTACGGTGTAACAGGTAAAATATCATCCACCGACAAGGAAACCGAGAATGCCGTCAATGCGGCAATAGCCGAGATCGGTGAAAGACTTAAGGTTCTTAGTGCAGAGTACGCTCTCGTAGAGCGCGAGTTGAACATCGCAAGAGCTGAAATTGATAAGAAGGACGAGTATGAAATGGCAAAAGAGGAGCTTGACGAGCTTTATAACAAGCACGTTGAAAGCCTCGAGATCATCAAGAAGACCTCACTCTGTCTTAAGGAAGCATGCGACAATATCACCTCAAAGTATCTTGGAAAAACCAAGGAGAAATTCCTTGAATACTCGAAGCTTATCGCAGGAGTTGACGGCGAGTATACACTCAACACCAGCTTTGAGCTTGCCAAGACTGAGCGCGGCGAATCTCACGGGATTGAGGCATACAGCCGCGGTACACGCGACCTTTATTCGCTCGGACTTAGACTTGCTCTTATCGACGCGCTCTATGAAAAGGAATCCCCCTTCATTATACTCGACGATCCGTTTATTGCTCTTGACGATGCAAAGCTTGAAAGAGCAAAGGCTACTCTCAAAGCTCTCGGCAAGACAAAGCAGATACTCTACTTTACCTGCTCAAAATCAAGAGAAATTGTATAATCATTCCCCATTTTCCGTCATTTTCATATAATGTATATGGGAAGCGGAAAAGGACCGGGCGGCAGCTCTGCATATACGAAGGATGGCATATTCTTTGCATTATGCGGCTTCCGTCCGTTCTTTTCTCATTCCGAAAACGGACTTATTCCGAAAAGCAGTAAAGGAATATGAAATGGCAATCTTCACTAATCAAGCAACGCTTATTTACAACGGCCAAACAACCGCCTCCAATGTTACAACGGGAGAAGTGACGAGCGGCCTTACACTCACAAAAACCTCTATATCCCGTGACTACGGTGTGAACGACCACATCAGCTATATTATAACGATCGAAAACGACGGCGGAGCAATCACGGGAGCAACTCTTACGGATGATCTCGGTTCTTACACCGTGGGAAACAACACGGTTACTCCATTTACCTACGTTGAAGGCTCACTATTGTTCTATCAGAATGGCACTTTGACAGATGGTCCTATAGCAGCAGGCGGCCCACCCCTTATTATCAGCGGCATAGATATACCCGCCGGCGGCAACGTGCAGATCATCTACGAGGTGGCGACAAACGAATTTACTCCCCATATGGCAGATGCATCCGTTACCAACACAGTAACACTCGGCGGCGATGGGGTGTGCGAGGAGCTAACCGACACAGCCGTAGTTACAGCAAGGGATGAGGTTTCATTAACAATTGCAAAGTCGATCTGCCCTCCCCTTGTGACCGAGTGCGGTATGGTAACGTACACACTTATCATACAAAACACGGGCAATACACCTGTAGTAGCTACCGATGATCTCATAATAACAGACACCTTCAACCCGATTCTCAACCCTATCACCGTGACCTTTAACGGCGAAGATTGGACCGAGGGCACGCAGTACAACTATGACGAAACCACCGGCGAATTTACAACCCTCCCCGGTGCAGTTCCCGTCCCCGCCGCAACCTACACTCAAGATCCTACAACCGGCGTTTATTCCATTACCCCCGGTGTTGCGGTGATTACTATCTCGGGCAAAGTATAATGTAATTTAAGCGTTTTTACAGTTATATAATCTCGCGTTATTTGGTACAATAACCGACACGAGTAACTGCATTCTCCCTTTTTAAGTAAATGCGTTGTATGATATTCCACCGCGAGTATCATACAACGTTTTTTTGTTTCTTTTGTACACGCATTACGCCTTTTTATTGTAGATTATTACCCGTTATAATGCTTTAAAAAGCATTTTAAAGTTGATTTAATTGACATTTTATCTTTTTTGTGCTATTATATCCACGCAAAAAACAAGCAAAAAAGTTTTAAAGCTTATAAATATGCATGCGTAAATCGGCAATTTAAGGTGATGACCATGAAAAAAGAAAATAATAAGAAAAGCTCCAATAAGAATAAACAAAATCTATTTTTCTATCGATTAGTGCAATTTTTGGCTTGGTTTGTAGCCGTATTTGCCTTTAGGAGAAAATTCTTAAGAAACGAAATAAAGGGCAAAAAAGGTCCTTTTGTTATAATTGCAAATCACGAAGCGGCGCTTGACTTCGTAAACCTTATCGGTGCAACAAGAACTCCGCTCTCTTTCGTTATCAGTAACTCATTTTACAACACACTCCCATTCAAAGGCATTGTATCACGGCTCGGTATGATACCTAAGCAACAGTTCCAGACCTCCCTTCGAGACCTCAGTGCTATGAAAAGCACTATCAAGGATGGACGCATACTCGTTATTTATCCTGCAGGACTTATGTGCGAGGACGGTCACTCAACTCCCATACCCGCCGCAACCTATGAATTTCTCAAATGGCTCAATACCGATGTTTACGTTGCAAAGACGATAGGTACGTATTTCTCTATGCCTAAGTGGGCAAAGGGAATTCGTGTCGGCAGAACATTCATAGATATCTACAAGCTCTTTGATAAGGACGAGCTTCACAGTATGCCAATCGAAGAGGTCAAGGAAAAGACCTCGGAGGCACTTGACTTTGACGCATACCTTGAGCAAGAAAAGCTCAAGATCAAGTACTATAAAAATGATAATATAGAGGGACTGGAAAACGTTCTTTACGTCTGTCCGAACTGTATGAGCGAATTCACGATGCGCATTAAGAAAAAGAAGACCATCTACTGTGTAAAGTGCGGCTTTGAGGAGACAAGCGATAAATACGCCTTTCTGCACAATGAAAAGGGTGTAGGAGATGAGGTCCGACACGTATCTATGTGGAGTCAGATGATCTACGATGACCTAAAGGAAAAGGTTGAAGCGGGCAAGATAAAGAAGATCACGACTATAGCAACAGTACAGATAATTGACCCTAAAAAGCATAAATACTGTGATGCAGGCAAAGCGAGAATAACCCTTACCCCCGACACACTCTCAATCAAAGGTAAAATAAACGGTGAGTCTGTAGACCTCACAATGCCTACTCAAAACTTCCCTTCCCTCCCCTTCAAGCCGGGCAGAAACTTTGAAATTCAGCACGGAGATATCTCCTACCGTTGCTTCCCTAAAAAGCCTCTCACCGTTATGAAGTGGGTCAATCTCGTTAAGATCTACTACGAGATAAAGGTTGCCGAAAAGGAAGAAAAAAAGGAAGCTGAAAAGCACAAGGAAGCACAAGTATAAATACATAGCAAGGTATAAACAAAAATTAAACCGGATAAGAAAATACCATTTTTCGGTTATTACATTTAAAACCGGAAGGCAGATAGCCTTCCGGTTTTTGTTTATTTTCTTGCTTTTTGACAAGTTAAGTTTGCTTATAATAGCGTTTTAAGTACTTATCAATAATTTGTATCAATGTATTTCTACATCCCATCCGGAAAGATACTGGAATAAACGTGTCATATCTTTATTGTTAACATTTCCGTCTCCGTTAACGTCAAGAGCCTTTTCGCAAACCTCAACATCCCATCCGGAAAGATACTGGAACAGACGTGTAGCATCCTTGTTATTTACTTCTCCGTCACCATTAATATCACCGGGTATGTATTCTATAACATTAACCTCTCCGCCATCAGCATAATAAGTTACGTTTTCTTCCAAAATGTTATATACATCCTCAGGGTCGTACGAAACAGAAATGTATGTTAAGCTGTTATGCGTTGCATTCTCCGAAACCTCAAAGGTAAGTGTTGCAAATACACAGTCACCAATGTAGTCATCCCAACCGTTATACCAGTTGAGGATCAAGGGTGCATCCATATCCTGAGGCAACTGAGACTGTCCGCCCATCTCGGAATTATAAGTAACATCGATAAGGGAAAGAACAGTTTCATCAAAATCAACATTCAGCTTCATAGAAGCAATGCCGGGGTTGTTTGCGATGCAGATATTTACCTGAACGGTCTTACCGATTGTTGCATTCACGTTGTCAATCAGAATTTTAGGCGCATCCTCGGGCACCTCAAATTCCATAGTATGTACATAGAATGAAGTGTTGAGTGCACCGTAGGTTACAGTCACCTGCTCACTTCCGTAATCATCCAAAGAAACCTCCGACAATGTATACGCATTCTTGTTAAGTACTATCTCACTATAATCCCAATATACAGCTTTCACAACAAGTCCCGTCGGGTCAAATGTTTCGCCGATTGTGTATATGGATTTATCCGGCATTTTATCAACATAGATATGTTCGGGAGCAACAACATCAATCTCGAATGATGTACGATAAGAGCCCCTATAAACTATGCTAACTGTTTTTGTTCCTACAGTGGACATATCTACGGAAAGAATAGTATAATCCTTTATTTCAAACACTTCACCGTTGTTATAAATACCGTATAAAACAAGACCGTCTGTGCTGATCTCCTCATTTTGCTTGTAAATCTGCTTTAAAGGCATATATACAACCTGTATTTCCGTAACCGCACGATATGAAATTGTAATATCGTAAGATGTATATCTTCTAATACCGTTTTCCTCATAAGCTACAGTTACCTTCTTTGTACCGGTAGTCATAAACTGAGGAAGTTTTCCTTCTTCATATCCCTCCACAGTCGTAATAAATCCATCGTATACGTCTCTTGAGCTTCCATCGACATAGTTAAGAGTAAGCACCATTCCGCTTGTAGTCATTTCATCCGGAATATAGAATTTAGTCTTAGGAAGGGTCTTTATTTCAACACTTGAAAGCGTAACGGGGAGAACCTCAATATCAAAGGTATCTGTAAAGCCTTGATATTCCACCTTAACGTTGTGAACTCCCTCAACAGACAAATCATAATTACTTAACTTAATAGCCTTTGAATTTTCTACTGTTTTTACAACGCCATTACTATAGTGAACGTTAATGGAAAGCCCGTCTGTAATAAGCTTTTTATCACTTGTGTAATATGAAAGTTTCTCAGGAAGGGTGTTAATTTCAATACTATCAACTGTACCTATATTAACGTGTATTACATCGCTTACAGTCGCATTGGCGGCAATATCCTCATCATAATATGTGTATGTCGCAGTAACATCAACACTTCCCTCGTTAGCACTGCTAAATCCAGAGAATACTACGTCTTCAGCCCCAATAGTTTCCTTATTACCGTTATTATATCCAAGGGTAAAGGTTGCACCGGTGCTGTCAAATTCCTCTCCGATTGCGTAATTTAACTTATCGGGTTCTGAAAGAATTGATATATATGTAGGCTTTACGCGGTAAAGCGTAACTGTAAATGCAACACTAACAGTAACTGTCACTGCATCAACGCCTTCACCATATGTTTCGCTGTAGGAAACATTAAGTACCTGTTCTCCGATAGTGTCAGTACTATATCCGTCGATAGTATAATCTCCCACGTTTAATTCTTTGACCGTTCCATCATTATACTGGGCCTCAAGAGTCAAACCATTTTCTGAGAACTCATCTCCTAAATAATAACCTGTATTGAATGGCAGTCTTGAGATATTCAAATTCTCAACAACAACAGGACTTACAGTAGGTTGATACAAAGATGCTCCATCAGGAGATTTCAGTTCTACGCCACCAAAAGCTGTAATTACAATATCCGTTACCGTAATTTCTTTAGTGGTTGTATTTTTTGCTTTACTTGTTCCCGAAATTTTAAAACTATTGTAAGTAACATCATCATAATTGCCGGTTATCTGGTTATATTGCTTATACTGCCCCTGTATTTTAATCCCTTCCGGAGTTATAAAATCTCCATGAACGTATTTTTGCTGTCCACCTGATAATGTGAATGTATCAGGCATAGGAATGACAAGATTATCACTTGTAGAAATTATGTATGGATTATTATCCCCATAGATTAAAAGTTGATTAAAATCTTCTGAACCATAGTTTTGGTTTTCGGAAATACCGTCTAAGTATTGAATAGCTGCAGGATGATCATCCTTATCAACGTTTAATTCATCGTGCTTAAACTGATTATCGTATAAATTACAACCGACGTACATATTTTTAACATCGGATGTATAAACATTCGAAAAAGTTGTGCCATCTTCATTTGCAATTGCTTCACCAGCTATACCTCCTACAGAGGATGTTCCATCTGTATATTTAGTTTGTGTATACCAAATGGAAAAAGAATTAGAATATGCATAAGAGTCAATTACTTGCCATTCTCTATAATCTGATTCTGAAGACTTCCCAGCAACATTTGAAATTCTTCCAACAAGTCCACCCGCTATTGCCTCTGCCTTAGCTTTTTTATTACTTGTTCCATCTCCTCGAGCATCGCTACGCAACGTATTATATGAAGATAAACAATGATATATTTTTCCGGAACTTCTACCTGCGATACCGCCTACGTATGTATAGTTTTTATCACTGTTATCATCAAGTTTTGTTGCATAAGCCTCAAAGTAGTTCCCCGTAGAATAACATCTAGTAATTACACCGCCAATGATAGTATTTTCTCCATCTTCTTTTTCGATGTAGCAGTTGGTACCAACCATTCCCACATAGATGTACGACGGATTTGTATTAAAAATTTTAAAAGATCCTACTTCTGAAATTATAGCTTGTTTAAGACAACCGTAAACAAAAACATTTTCAACTCGACAATTATCAATTACACCCTCATTCCATCCTACCAAAGCACCAACATTATAACGAGCTGCGTTGTTCTCGTTTTGTGTAGCACTAATAACTGCAGAGTAATATGTGTCCTCCCCTGTTCCTTTATTTATCCCCTTGAGATTCGCCTTTTTCTCACTATCATTACTAAACGTTTTTCCGATGATAAGATTACGAATTATTCCTGTATTTTTGCCTACAAAACCTATATTTTCCTTTTTGTTCTCCTCGTCTGACGTTAATTTGAATCCATAAATATGATATCCGTTTCCATCAAGCACTCCTGAAAACTCTGCAATTCCTGAAAAGGCATTGCCATTAAAATCAATATCATTAGTTAAAATAAAATGTTTGTCGGTATAGTTTGTTCCACTTGTAGATAAGTAGCTTAAATCACTGTGGTTCGATATGGTGTATGGTCTTGAACTTGTTCCATATCCGCCACCATTTCCATTGTATCCCTCATTCACGATAGTGAAGTTTACTATTGAAATGGTTACATCTTCGAATTTCATATGTAATTCAAAGCTCCCAAAAGCATTATTTCCAATGCTAATTACACCGTTTCTATCAACCTCAATATTTCCGGATGCGTTTTTCAAATTTATCTCATAGTTGATCTCATCAATAGAATACAGCGATTCATCATCAACAGTTTTTGAAACGATTACCTTCGATCCCGGTGCTACGGGGTTAAGTGTCGTACCGTTTTCAGTGACAATCGTTTCGATAGGTACGTTTTGGAATACGTTTCCATTAGGAGAGATATAAGTGTATCCACCCAAAGTGAGTCGACTCGAGAACGAACAGTATTTTTTAATAAAGTCACTATTTTTCTGCTGAGTTTCCTGCATAAAGTATTCATACATTCTATCGCATAAAGCGTTGTATTTCACATTATAACTTAACACTTCCCAAATGGAAATCCATTCCGTTGTTGAAGGTAAAAGCGCACCTTTGCCATTATCCTTGTCACTAATACTCTTCACCCATTTGTCGATATCAATTTTGTCTACATCTACTCCCTTGCTCTCACTATCAGTGACTCCGGCATACATAGTATCTCCACCAATTGCATGATACGTAGATCCAGTTCTATAATCAGTAGTTTCTTTTTCAGTATGTAATTCTAATCCTAGTTCTATCGAGCTTTTTACTTTAACTTTTGTTCCTACTCCCGCATTTGCGGACAACTTATTATCCAATTCTAACGTTTGCTCGGTCTCGTTTCCTTCAAATGTCGACCAGGATGTCAATTCCAATTCCGCGCCTGTAGAAAATGCAACAAGCATATGTGTACCGAATTTGTTAAAGAACTCTTCAAGTTTGGGGTCCGATGGATTCTCTCCAAGATCGTTGACTGCATTAATGAAATCTTGGCTCAAATACTGGCCGTAATTATTACCCATCGCATATCGATTACAGATTGCTCTATAGACGTAATGGTAATACATTTCGCTTGTTGTCATCTTGTTTGACAAGTCAAAACTTAAACCAAATTTGTTTTCTACTCCTGCTTTTATCTTTTTAACAGTAAAATTAGCACTTGTAGTGTTTTTAAAATCTATACCCAAACTTGTCATAAATTCAAGTGAACTTTTATGATACGTTGCTTCTCCGTACTGTTCCAATACACCGGTTCCACCTGAACTTCCGTATTCATATAGCTGTGTATTACTGCTATTATGATCTATCCATGGAGTGTTACCTACTAATGATTTAGCATCTATTGATTCTCCGCTTATGGCATTATATCCCAATCCGAGCATCTTTGTTGGAGTGTCAGCATAATTTGTTACATTATTATCCCGGGATGAATTCCCACCCGCAATAGCTGTAAATCCACCAAAGGGAACAAACGAAATTAACATCACCAATGCCAAAACACCGGATATTATTCGTTGCTTAATACTTTTTTTCATATTTACCTCCTAAAATATTTTGTATTTTTATCTCAAAACAGTAGATACAATTTCTATACTTACTCTACAACTATAATCTTACCGTTCAAAACAGAAACATCTAAATTAGTTTCATCGATATTGTATATATCATTAGCATCATAGCTTAAGATAATATCGTATACACCTATTGATGCGTTTTCCGATACATTAAAATACAGAGTAACAAATACAAAGTCACCCTCCGCATTCTCAACACCGTTAAACCAATTAAGAATTACAGGACTCGTTGTACTTTGAGGACGCTGAGCCTGTCCGCCAATTTCTGTATTATATTTTACACTTGTCAAAGTAAGTGCGGTATCATCAAACGCGGCCGAGAACTTAATTGATGCAATGCCGGGATTTGATCTTAGAGCAATTGTTATTTCAACACCACTCGTTCCGCTACTCACCACCGCCTCGCTGGCAATAAACGCAGCTCCGGTAGGATTTGCTGTATAGGTTGCCACAACGGTGCAATCCTTACTTATACCGGTATAGCTGCCAACCCATTCACTAAAGATATAACCTGCTCTTGTTGGTGTTTTGGGAAGTATTGCATCCTCACCGCTAACAATCGTTTGTGTATCCAAAATGCTACCGTCGTGATCCATAAACGTAACGGTAAAGGTTTCGGGTTCCGGATCAGGCTCGGGATCTGGCTCCGGATCAGGATCGGGATCTGGCTCCGGATCAGGATCGGGATCGGGGTCTGTTCCACTTGATACTCCAACATATCCTGCATCAATCTCATCACCGTTCGAAAGAACAAGTATAAGATGAATCTTATCGTTAATGTAAGCGTTAACTACGCTAACTCCCTGCTCTCCTTGTGTGCCGTCCGCGCCTTTAAGGGATTCTATCCATTCTTCCTCTGTTCCTGTATACTCGGGATGATATTTGCAATATATCTCAAATGCTGAAAGACCGTCATCACCCTTTTCGCTTTCTGCAGATACACCGCTATCTACACCGTCAATATACCAATTACCGTTTTGAATCGTAATTACCGGAGTATGTCCATCCTCACCCTTTACACCTTGGATACCTTGAATACCCTGAGGTCCTTGTGCGCCTTGTGAGCCTGTAGCTCCCGGTGCACCGTTTGTTA
>JAZRAE010000040.1:0-5935 GCA_045634385.1 Eubacteriales bacterium
ATGGCTACGATCCGACTTTGCTATACCATTTTGTCTTTTTGCGGCAGTAAGTGTATTTTGCATTAGCATAGCAATAGTCATAGGACCTACACCGCCCGGCACGGGAGTGATTGCTCCGGCAACGGGTTCTGCAGATGCAAAGTCCACGTCTCCTACCAATGTTTTAGGTGCTATTCTGTTTATTCCAACGTCAATTACAACAGCACCGGGCTTAATCATATCACCGTTTACAAACTGCGGCTTTCCTACGGCTACAACGAGGATATCTGCATTTTTCATTTCGGATACTATATCAACCGTGCGTGAATGACATACGGTAACAGTTCCGTTTCTTTCAAGCAAAAGATGCGCCATCGGTTTGCCAACAATATTACTTCGTCCAATAACAACACATTTCTTAGACGAAACATCAATATTATAATAATCAAGAAGATCGATTACACCTGCGGGAGTACACGGTAGAAAGCTGTAGTTTCCTATCAAAATCCGGCCTACGTTCTCGGGATGAAAGGCATCAACGTCCTTGCTTGGAGTAATAGCACTTATAATTTTCTCCTCGTAAATATGTCTTGGAAGTGGTAATTGAACGAGAATTCCATGCACCTTAGAATCCATATTAAGCTTTGAGATGCATTCAAGAAGCTCGTCTTCCGTAACATCACCGGGAAATGCAATTTCGTAAGAATTAATTCCGACTTGCTCACACGCGCGTTTTTTATTTCGAACATACACAATTGATGCTGGATTTTCTCCGACAATAATCACTGCAAGTCCAGGTACAATGTTACTTTCATTTACAAAATCGGATATTTCATCTTTAAGCTTTTGCCTAATTTCCAGCGCAACATTTTTTCCATCTATAATTTCTGCCATATTTTATTCCTTGAAATTTCCACTTTTATCCAACTCATTATTAAGCTGGCTGGGTTCAACTTTCGTCTGTTCCAACTCAAGATCTGATTTATCCGTTTCGATGTTCGCTTCAAGCGTTACTTCACTATCATTTGATTGTAAGTTCGATTCATCGTTTGCATTAGTGGATTCTTCGGAATTCACAAGCGCAGTTTCCATCCTATAGAAGGGTCTGTTGGGTTTCTTTATTGCAAAGTAAATCAAAAGTGCCGTACAAGCAATGAATAATACTATAGCCAACGCCTGCGACACTCTTATAGATGTGCCAAACAAGTAAAGGCTATCTGTCCTAAGTCCTTCAATCCATGTTCTTCCAAGACCGTACCAGCCAAATATCATAAGGAATATCTGGCCATCATACTTCTTATGCTTATAGAATATATTTACACCTATAAATCCTGCCAAATTCCAAAGCGACTCGTAAAGGAAGGTAGGATGAACGAATACCATTTCGGTAGTATGGAAAGTATACCATGTATTTGCGTTTCTTATACCCATTCTTAAAAACGAATCGGTCATTTCGCCAAAGGCCTCACCGTTCATAAAATTGCCCCATCTGCCGATGGACTGCGCCATAATCAAACCCGGAACAACGCAATCTGCAAAAGCAAGGAAGTCTATCTTCTTATATTTACATACGCAGAACACGGTTATCGCACCTGCTATTATACCACCGTATATCGCAAGTCCTCCGTTTCGTATATTAAATACCTCACCGATTGAATTAAAGCTATCAATTTCCATTATTACGTAATAAATACGCGCTCCCAAAACGCCTATTGGTATTACGAATAAAGCAAAATCAAGCACCTGCTCGCTATCAATGCCAATATGCTTCGCTCTGAATATAATATAGGTAACAGCAAAAATCATACCCATACAAATGATTAGTGCGTACCAGGCTATTGGCGCTCCGAACAACGAAAATGCCTCACTGTTTACCGAAAACTCCCCAATTCCAAGTCCGGGGAACGAAAGTTTAGTAACATGTAACATAAAAGTTTCCACCTATCAAACCAAAGAATATTTTTTATTAATCACATCGGCAATAGTTATTCCGTCAAGCTTTTTAGCAACATCAATACTTATTGTACTGAAAATATGATGATAAAGACACGATGTTTTATCCTTATTAAGCGAACACGACTCACTTGTTTCAAGACATCGAGCGATAACTATAGGACCGTCAATCAGTTCAATTACGCTCTTAAGTGTTATTTCATCTGTTGGACGCTTGAGCTTATAACCGCCCTTTGCCCCTTTATATGAGCTGACAAATCCGTTTTTGACAAGCTTATTTAAAATTTTTAATGTAAATCTAATTGTAACGGAAGTGGCTGTAGAAAGTGTATTTGCATCTACAACATCATCATGATCTGCAAGCTCTGTAAGTATACGAAGCGCATAATCCGATTCGAGCGTTATTCTCATCTTATTCTCCTTCCGTAATTTTGGATTAAATGGGGATTGACCCAAAACGGACAATCCCCAGAATATTATCATTTTTTTGCCTTATTATGTCGATCAAGCACCGCATGGATTTTCTTGGACTGATCAAGAAGATGACTTATGGTCTGATCATGGTTGAGTGTATCGATAATATACGCGACATATTTACACATATTAACCTCAGAGTACCACTCTCTTGCAAGAAGCTCAGGAGTTCTGTAAACAAGATTGGTTGTGAAGATTCTGGTAAATACGCCGTCCTCATAGGCCTTATCAATCGTTTCAAGACCGTTGCAGAAAAGACCAAAGGTAGAGAATACGAATATTCGTTTAGCCCCCTTGTTTTTAAGTTGCTTTGCAACGTCAAGTATAGATTCGCCCGAAGAAATCATATCATCAACTATTATTACGTCCTTGCCTTCAACATCTCTGCCAAGATACTCATGTGCAACAATAGGATTCTTGCCATTGACAATGATGGAATAATCACGGCGCTTATAGAACATACCAAGATCAATTCCAAGTACAGACGAGTAATACATACACTTACCCATTCCGCCCTCGTCGGGAGATATTATCATTGTAGAATCGGGATCGATATCGAGATCAGGGTATTCGCGAAGTATAGCCTTTATCATCTGATATGCACTTCTTACATCCTCAAAACCTGAAAGCGGAATAGCATTCTGCACTCTCGGATCATGAGCATCGAAGGTAATGAAGTTGGTAACACCCATATTTACAAGTTCCTGAAGTGCGAGTGCGCAGTCAAGAGACTCTCTGCCTGAACGCTTATGTTGTCTACCCTCGTAAAGCATAGGCATAATAACGCTGATACGGCGAGCTTTACCACCAACAGCGCCGATAGTTCTCTTAAGATCCTGGAAATGATCATCCGGACTCATGGGAACAGTCTTACCGTACATATCGTAAGTAACACCATGATTAAAAACGTCTACAATGATATAAACGTCATTACCCCTAAGCGACTGATGAATTGTTCCCTTAGCCTCGCCGCTGCCAAATCTTGGGCAACTCGCATCAACAAGGAAGGTTCCCTCTGTATGATGACGTCTCCAATCCTTTAGATAAAAGTCAACCTGATTTGCAAAATCCTCGCATCCTTTCATGCCTATGACGCTAAGTTCACCGTATAAGCTATCCTTCATTTTTCAACACCCCGTCGTACATTTTATTTAAAAATTTAACTGATAAATATATTATATAATTTTGTCAACACAAAGTCAAGTGCTTTAAAAATAAAAAAAAACACTACAAAACCTTATGTACTTATCAAAAATATACAACATGAATAAAATAAAATAATAACGAAAAGGAGAGAACAATGAAATACAATAGTTTTGGGACAATGAAAGTAAGAACGTATGTAGCGTCCGAAGCACTGCCTGTGGAAGACGTTTTGGTAAAAGTGTACGGTACAGATGATAACAATAAAGATGTAATGTATTCAATAATAACCGATTCAGACGGTGTAACCAAGGAAATAACACTTCCCACCCCTGATAAATCATATTCCACATCTCCTGGTGCAATTGAAACTCCATATGCAGTGTATACGGTTGAAGTTGCTAAAGACGGTTTTTACCCTAAAGTAATTAATAACATACCAATATTTGGCCAAACAGCTGCAGTATTACCCATTGAAATGATTCCTCTTTCTTTTTTGGAAAACGGAAATATAATACAACAAAATAATCTTAACTCAACGATTTATGAAAACGAAAATCTTGAATAAGGAGACTTGAATGCCACCCACAATTCCCGAAAACATCGTTGTTCATCTTGGCTCGCCTGACTCAGATGCTCCGAATGTGACCGAAAGCTTCTCCGACTATATAAAAAATGTAGCATCAAGCGAGATATATCCCACTTGGCCCGAGGAGGCATTAAGAGCAAACATTCTCGCTCAAATATCCGTAGCATTAAACAGAATATATACCGGTTTTTATAGAAATCAAGGAAAAAACTTTGATATAACAAATTCACCCGCATATGACCAAACATATGTATATCAGAGAGATATTTACGAAAACATATCCGAAATAGTCGATGAAATATTCAATAGCTATATAAGGAGAAATGGAAATATTGAGCCGCTATTTGCAGAATTTTGCGATGGTATTGAGGTGATGTGCAACGGTCTTTACCAATGGGGTTCGGTCGAACTTGCCGAAAATGGTGCAAATTATATGCAAATATTACGAAGATATTATGGTGACGATATAGAGATCGTTACAGATGCTCCTATTGAAAATTCTGTTTTTTCACCGCCGATCATTCCTCTAAAAATTGGAGATTCGGGAAGCGGAGTTGAGCTAATGCAGATAAGACTCAATAGAATATCAAAAAACTACCCCGGAATTCCTAAGATATATCCTGTAGACGGATTCTTCGATACAAGCACAGAAGATGCTGTAAAAAAGTTTCAAGAGGTATTTAATTTGAGGCAGGATGGTATAATCGGTGCTGCTACATGGAATTCAATTAATCATATTTATAACGCAGTAAAGAATCTATACACCATAAATTCCGAAGGACTTACTCTCTCGGAGATAGATACAACTTATGAATCGGAATTGAGGCTCGGAGACTCATCAAGAAATGTTTTTGTGCTGCAATACTATTTGGCATATATTTCACTATTCTATCCAACTGTTATAAAACCAAGTACGGACGGTGATTTTGGACAGGGGACGGCAGACGCTGTGCGCTCTTATCAAAAGACGTTTGGTCTTGACGTCACAGGCGTTGTTGACGAAATAACGTGGAATAGTATCCAAAATACTTATTATGAAATTCTTTCACGTTTTCCTTATGATTATTCGAATGGATTAATACTTCCCTATCCAGGAAGAGTTTTAACGATAGGTTTAGATGGAAATGACATAAGGGCTGTACAGCAATATCTAAATTATATTTCAAACACTTATACCACTATTCCAAAAGTAACTGTTGATGGTTATTACGGTCCGTCAACCGCTTCCGCAGTAAATAAATTTGTAGAACTTTTTAATCTTCCTGACAGTCGAGGACGCGTTAACGCACAAGTTTGGAATGCAATTATCAACGTTTTCGATGACTTGTATTCTGGTAATACAGTAAATGAAGAACAGTTTCCCGGGTACGGGATATCTTAGGAGATGAAATGTATCGTATAGAAAATACACCAGCAGCCATAAAAGAGCTTCAAAAATTACTTGGAATAAATCAAACGGCAGTATACGATCAGGCTACACGAGATGCAGTGCTCTTAGTTCAATCCGAGCGCGGTTTTGATAAAACGGGGATCGCGGACTATAAAACCTTCAGCGCAATTGTTGAAAAATATCAAGAATATAAAACAAAAACTTGGAATAGCAATTATTTATTTAAACCCGAGTTTCCATATTCAATAGGAGACATGAATGATAACGTTTGGAAGATAAACGACGCATTGAATATCGTTTTAAATGATTTTTCTTACGAAAGTTTTATTCCAAAAGGCACCTATTTTAGCAAAGATACGCAATCTGCAGTAAAATATCTTCGTAAAATATTCAAAATGAAAGATTCA
>JAZRAE010000041.1:0-39902 GCA_045634385.1 Eubacteriales bacterium
TCCTCCTCAAGAGCCTTAACGAGGTCAGCGAGTTCAAGAATAGTAAGACCCTTTACAAGGTCAAGAATCTGGGTAGACTTTTCGTTCATTTTAAAATCCTCCGAATATTATACAAATTTTAATACAAAATCAGTTTGCAGAAAATTAAGCCTCTGCGGGAGCTTCGGTAGCTTCGCCACCTTCATTTTCCTTATCGATCTTAGCCTGAAGAACATAAGCAAAGCCGTAAAGAGAAGACATAAGGCTGCCCATCATCTTGCCGATGAGAACTTCCTTAGAAGGAGTAGCGGCGAGTTCCTCTACGCCTGCCTGATCGATTACACCACCGTCAACGAAACCAGCCTTGATTTCGAAAGTGGGAATCTTATCAGCGTATTCCTTCATAATCTTTGCAGGAGCAATAGCATCATCCTGGCTGATCGCAATAGCGGTCATACCGGAGAGGTACTGCTTCATCTCACCGTAACCAACCATCTCGCAAGCTCTACCGGTGAGAGTATTCTTCATAACGGAATACTCGATACCAGCCTTACGAAGAGCGGTTCTAAGTGCGGTGTCATCTGCAACGGTAATGCCCTCGTACTTAACAAGAACGCCGGATACAGCTGTCTGAAGCTTACCAGCGAGCTCTTCTACGACCTGTTTCTTGGCTTCAAGAACCTTATTACTTGGCATTTGTTTCCACCTCCATAAAAATTTCAAATAAAAAATCCTTTCCGGGAGAAACACATAAATCTCCGAGAAAGGACAACCAAAGAAAACGCAACAGTACTCCATCGCGTATTTTTATTGAATTTGTCACACCTCGGCAGGAAAGCTATGTGCTTTTACCGGAACCTGCTGTCTTAGGATACCTATGGTATTATACACGAAGTGTTGCCACTTGTCAATACCTTTTTTGAAAAAAGTTTAAGTTTTTTGTTATTCTCCGCCGAGTATTATGCCCGGCGGATATTTTAGTTATAATTATTCTTCTTTTCCTTTAATATTCTGTATATAGAACGATAGGATTCGATTCTGCTCTCGGGGATGATACCATCAAGTACTGCTTGAGCTACGGCGCACTCATCTGCTCCCTCTCCCACGTGTGCGCAGTCTGTATATCTGCACTTGCCAACGTAGGGCAAAAGCTCGGGAAATGTCGGAAGAAGCTCTTCAAGTGAGAAAAAGTCAAACCTTGCAAAGTCGATAAGCGAGAATCCGGGAGTATCTGCAAGGAAGCCTGTGTTCTCTGTTTCTTGTATCTCGAAGATTTCAACATGGCGGGTTGTATGTCTGCCTCGCTCGATCTTGCGTGATATTTCAGCCGTTGCAAGAGTTAGATTCGGGAAAAGCGCGTTCATTAAAGTGGACTTGCCTACTCCGGATGCACCGGCAAATGCGGCTGTTCTGCCATCTATGACCTCTTGCGCTATGTATTCCGCAAGCGGCTCAACACCTGTCTTATCCTCGGATGACGTGACAAAGGTCGGAATTCCTACCTTTTTATATATAGACGCATACTCATCCGCTACCTGAGAGTCAAGGTCACTTTTGGTAATAACTATGACAGGGATTATTCCATTGTGAACCGAGATAGCTATAAGCTTATCTACTGTCTCGATTACGGGCGAAGGCTTCTTGGCTGCAAAGACTATAAAAAGATAGTCGAGATTTGCCATAGGTGGTCTGATAAGACTGTTCTTACGCTCAATGATCTCGGATATAATGAGTCCATCGGGTGTAGAATCGTCGCACAGTATCATAACGTTGTCGCCGATAAGCACCTTTTCCTCATCACGCTTCAGTACACCCTTGGCGCGGCAGGAAAGTCTTTCCACTCCGTTTTCTGTAACTACCCGTGTGTCGTAAAGACCTCCGAGCCCCTTAACTACCTTTCCGTATTTTGTCGTTATCAAATGATTTACTCACTTTCGTTTAGAGTCAGTTGGTTTCTTCTTTTTTTGCTTCCGCTCTGCGGAGCTGTCCGCAGGCTGCATTTACGTCGGATCCGAGTCTGCGGCGTACAGTTGCGGTAATACCGCGCTTTTCGAGAAGGGCAGCAAATGCGTTTGCACTCTCAGTACTTCCCTGCTTAAATCCTGTTTCCTTCACCTCATTTACTCTAATGAGATTGACGTGGATGGAAGCATTTATCGGCTTGAAGTAGGAGTTAAGAAGCGTTGCAAGCTCTTCTGCATCCGCACTTGTATCATTTTTGCCGCTGATAAGAGTATATTCAAAGGAAATTCTTCTGCCTGTGCGATTATAGTAGCGAACACAAGCTTCGAGAAGGTCCTTTATCTTCCATTTATTGTTGACGGGCATAATTGCCGAGCGTTTTTCGTCAGTTGCCGCGTGAAGGGATATGGAGAGAGTGATGGGAATATCAACCTCTGCCAGCTTATCTATGCCTGTGACAACACCACAGGTTGAGAGAGATATGTGTCGGTAACCGATGTTAAGACCGCCGGGCAGATTCACGAGCTTTAAAAACTTAACTACGTTATCGAAGTTGTCAAGCGGCTCTCCGATGCCCATCATAACGATGTTGGATACCCTCTCAGCCGTATCGCGTGAGGCGGCTATTACCTGACCGAGAAGCTCCGAAGGGAGAAGGTCACGCACACGTCCGCCAATAGTTGAGGCGCAGAACTTACACCCCATGCGGCATCCAACCTGACTCGATATACATAGGGTGTTACCATGCTTATATCGCATAAAAACACTCTCTACACATTCACCGTCATGAAGCCGGAAAAGGTATTTCACCGTACCGTCTATTTTTGAAGTGAGCTTTGCTTCTACGCGAGGAAGTGTATCAAGGGTTTCTTCTTCGAGTCTTTCACGCAGCTTCTTAGGTAAATTTGTCATTTCTGCAAGAGGTGTGCCCTCGGCAAGCCTTGGAAATACCTGCTTTGCTCTGAATTTCGGCTCACCGAGAGATATGAAGTATTCCTCAAGCTCGGTGTCCGTCATTGAATATAGATCAATCTTTTCTGTCATTTTTTCTTTTTCCTAAACTAAACAAGCTTAGTTGATTTTTATCTTTTTTATCTTTGCAATAAAGAATCCGTCAGTACCGTGAACGTGCGGTAAAAGGGTTAACATTCCGTCCTTCGAGGACATATCTCCGACGGCAAAATCAACTGCACAAAACTCACGATGCTCAGCAAGAAAACGTTCTATAATTTTCTCATTCTCCTCGGGATTAAGGGTGCAAGTGGAGTAGATCATTATGCCATTATCCGTCAAGTAATTAGACGAGGCAGTAAGTATCTCATACTGCAATTCCGGTAGATTTTGCAAACTTTGGTTGTCCTTGTGACGAATATCGGGCTTCTTGGCAAGTACACCAAGTCCCGAACAAGGAACGTCACATATCACTCTGTCAAAGCTACCGAACAATTCCTCACATGGTTTCGTGGCATCGCATTCCAAAGCTCTGACGTTCATAAGGCCGAGTCTTTTTGCACCGTCCTCGACAAGTGAAAGCTTACTGTCGTGAATATCAAGCGACCAAACTTCACCCGTACGGGAAAGGATAGCCGCTGCAAAGCTCTTGCCGCCGGGACAGGCGCAGACATCGATAATGCGATCTCCCTCACCTACCTCAAGAGCCTCTGCACTTATGGCACAGGCGGCATCCTGTACGAAAAATAAACCTTCATCAAAGCCCGGAAGATTTCTCGGATTAACCGAGCCGGGAAGTCTTATGCTCAAGTTTGAGTCTATAAAGAACTCAGGCTCATACCCAGCTGCCCTGAGATCCGATGCAAGCTTGTCCTTAGTTGTCTTTGTAAGGTTTACGGTAAGATCGGTATATCTCGCTGTATTGAAGCGGTCAAGAAGCCTCTCTGTAGCCTCCTCACCGAAAATAGAGATAAAATGCTTCACCGTCCATAATGGGAATGAATATGCCACTGACAGATATCGGGACACCTTTTTATCTCTTTGGGGCAAAGGTAATTTTCCCTCTGTTTTAAGCCTCGCGGCTTGTCTTAAAACTCCGTTTACAAAGCTCTTTTCACCCGGGTTTCTCGCGAGTGTAACTGTTTCGTTTACTGCCGCGTGATCGGGTACGGAGTCTATATGTACTATCTGGCACACACCGAGACGCAAGATATTGAGAGTTACAGGATCTATTTTATCAAGACTACGTCCGGATATAGCACCGATGTAATAATCGTATGTTATTTTACGCTCAACCACGGTATAAAGAAGAGCAGTAAGAAATCCGCGCTCCTCTCGGCTAAGCTTATCTGCAAGGTGAGAGGAAAGCGAAAGATTTACATACTTACCACTCACCTCATAATCATTGAGAAGCGTAAGTGTTAGTTCTCTTACGTTCATATTCAATCTCTTCTGTTACCAAAAATTCTAATGAGTCTAAGAAGCTGAATCACAGACATTGCCAAAGCGGCAACGTAAGTCATTGCGGCGGCACCAAGCACCTGCTTGGACATCCCGAGTTCTTCTGCAGAATACCATCCCGTCAGCTCAAGTTCTGTAAGTGCACGGCGTGACGCATTAAACTCGCAAGGAAGTGTTACAAGATGAAAAAGAGTAGTCGCAGCAAACAATATGATTCCGAAAGAAACCACATAATTGCCAAGTATAGTTGACGAATATGTGATAAATAAGCCAAGGACAATTGCTATCCATGAAAAACGCGATGCAAAATTAACCACAGGAACGAGCTTGGTTCTCCACTCGATCGGAGCGTATTTATCCGCGTGTTGTATGGCGTGTCCAACCTCGTGTGCTGCAACTCCGACAGCCGACGGGGAGGATGAAGAATAGACACTTTCGGAGAGTCTTAATACTCTTGCACGTGGGTCGTAATGGTCGGTAAGATGACCGTGAACACGTTCTATATGCACGTCAAAAAGTCCGTGAGCATCAAGAATCCTGCGCGCTACCTCAGCACCCGTCCTGCCCATTCCTGCTCTGATATTTGCATATTTATTGAAGGTTGTTGATACCTTCACCTGAACAACAAGTGTAAATACAAAAGTCAAAAGAAGCAGTAAATACAGTATATCCATTATTCAAGTATATCTCCGATTTCAATTTTTCTGCCGCGGACGAAATCACCCGCGCTCATTCTTCCCTTGCCCTCGGGAATTACCCCCTTGACAAGAAGTGCACCATCGCCGCATGCAACGGTAAACGAGCCTGTACCCTTAGGATCAACGGCAATAACCTCACCGGGCTGTCCATCTCCGCTTGTAGGTGTTGCTTTGTATATTTTAAGCATTTTGCCCTTTAAATATGCAAACGCACCCGGAATGGGAGTTACACCTCTGATAGCACAGTCAAGCACTTTAGCACTGCGTGAAAAGTCTATTTTACAATCCTCTTTTTCAATCTTTGCCGCGTGGGTGGCGAGAGAGTCGTCCTGAGGAGTCCTTGTAGCAGTTCCATCGGTTAAATCCTTGATTGTTTTTACAAGGAGCTTTGCTCCAACCTCTGCGGATTTGTCGTGTATTGCCTCGAAGTCATCCTCCGCACCGATCGGGAAGGCTTTCGTCGCAATTATATCTCCCGTATCAACGCCCTCTGCCATATACATTATCGTAACGCCGGTCTCTTTCTCACCGTTAATTATCGCTCTTTGCATAGGAGCAGCACCCCTATACTTGGGAAGAAGTGAAACATGAACGTTGATGCAACCGTATTTAGGATAATCAAGCACGGACTTCGGAAGTATCTTGCCGTAAGCAACAACCGCAATAATGTCCGGATCTATCTCACGGAGCAGATCAGCAAAATCCTCCCCCTTAAGGCTGTCGGGAGTATAGACGGGGAGCGAATGCTCAAGAGCTAACGCCTTAACCGCAGTAGGTGTCATTACGTTGCCGCGTCCGCGCGGCTTATCCTTGCCCGTAACTACCGCCACAATATCATTATCGGATGCTATAAGCTCACGAAGACAAATAGCGGAAATCTCGGGAGTTCCCATAAACATTATTCTCATATCATTAATCCTTGATTGGTCTTATCTGTACATCGGTATAAAGCTTGCCGTCGAGGTGGTCACACTCATGACAGATTGCTCTTGCAAGAAGGTCGGAGCCGGTAAGATCATACACCTCACCATTGCGGTTCATTGCTCTCACAGTTACGGTTCTCGGTCTTTTGGTAATGCCTGCAAATCCGGGATTGGAAAGGCATCCCTCTCTGTCCTGCTGTTCGCCCGAGAATGCAATTATCTTCGGATTGATAAGCTCATATACAACGCCGTCTTCGACCTCAATAACTGCTATTCTTCGGAGCACCCCTACCTGGGGAGCAGCAAGACCGCAACCCTCCGCAGCACGCATCGTATCGATCATATCGTCCAAAAGCTGCTTGATTCTCGGGGTTATCTCGTCAACCGGACGACACACCTTTCTGAGTGTATCGTCACCAAATTGTACTATTTTTAACTTTGCCATTTTTATTCTCCTGATTGTTTTTATGCTTGGGAGATTATCCCACGCTTTCATCTATATACGTAGGCGAAAACACCTTTTTTTACTTTGTAAGCGAAAAGTATACCAAAATCTCTACACGGTTAGGGGGTTCAGGTCAATTGCAAGTGTCACCGTTCTCTCCTTTGAAAACTCCGATATAAGCTCTGAAAACATTCTTCTCGAATCGGAATTCAATTTACACTTAACCATCATTCTCTTTCTATACTTTTCATTCAGCTTATATATTTGCGCATCAAACGGCCCATAAGCTATGAAAGGTAAATTTGAATATTCCCCATCAAGCTTTGCCTTTACCATAGCAGCAAGCTCATCCGCACTGCGTGAAAGATTAACTTCATCATCTGCAGTGAGAGTAAGCTGTACCATATCGCAAAACGGCGGATATGAAAGTTCACGCCTAAGAGCAATCTCACCTTCATAGAATCTGTCATAATCCTGGTGACAGGCAAGCCGTATGGTTTCGTTAGCAGGCTGGAACGTCTGTATTACCGCAACACCCTCATCACTCGCTCTGCCCGCTCGGCCTATAACTTGTGTGAGCAGTGAAAATGTACGCTCTGCCGCACGGAAGTCGCTCACGTGGAGTGAGGTATCTGCAAGAGCAACGCCGACAAGAGTCACCCTCGGGAAATCATGCCCTTTAGCAACCATCTGTGTGCCGAGTAAAATATCCGCATTGCCACCTCTGAAATCATCGAGCATTCTATCGTATGCAAGCTTGCCGGTAGTGGTATCGGCATCCATACGCATTACCGTCATCTCAGGCAAATATTTTGACATCTCCGACTCAAGCTTCTGCGTGCCAAAACCAAGGAATGAGAGCGCATCTGCAGAACAAGAGGGGCAAGCCCTCGGGGTTGGCATACGGTAGCCGCACATATGACATAGCATCGCTCCGCCCGCATGGGTATGATAAGTAAGGGATACGGAACATCTGGGACACTCAAGTACCTCTCCGCACTCCTTACAGCTTATATGACTGCTATATCCTCTCCTATTGAGGAAGAGTATAGCTTGATTTTCATTTTCTTTTACATCAAGGAGCATATTGTAGAGCCTTTGGCTGATTGGCGACATATTGCCAAGCCTCAGCTCCTCTCTCATATCGACAATAACCGCCTTTGGCAGTCTTGCACCTCCATATCTCTCGCGCAGGGGCACGAGCGTGTATGCACCCGTCTTCGCTTTATAAAAGCTCTCAACGGCAGGTGTTGCCGAGGCGAGAAGCATAAGTGCTTTGTGCTTGCCACATCTGTAGCTCGCAATATCTCGTGCATGATACTTCGGGTCGCTCTCCGACTTATAAGTATGCTCGTGTTCCTCATCGATAACAATCATACCGACATTATCAAGAGGTGCAAATATTGCCGAGCGCGTACCGATAACGAGATCCACGTCACCGCGGCGTATTCTTCTCCAAGCATCAAGGCGTTCCCCCTGCGAAAGCGATGAATGTATAACCGCCACCCTCTCGCCGTATCTTGAGCAAAAAATGCTCACAGTCTGGGGGGTAAGCGATATTTCGGGCACAAGCATTATGACCGACTTTCCGTCCGACAAGGTACGGTCTATCGCTTTCATAATAACCCTTGTTTTTCCCGATCCCGTAATTCCGTAAAGAAGTGCCGCCTTTGGTGCATCCTCGGAATAAAGCGAATCGATAGTCTCGTACGCAGCAGTCTGTGCCCGGCTCAAAACTATCTCGGACGTATCTCTTTTTTTTGCATACTCGGAATAGGGATTTCTGATATCCTCATCCTCGTCAATAGCCAAAACACCCTTATCGCGAAGGGCGTTGATATGTGTCGAGGTAACTCCGGGCAACTGTTTCAGTATATCAAAATCAGCCGAGCCTATATCGGCAAGAAAGCGCAAAGCGGTCCTCTGTCCTTCACTTCTGATACCCTGCCTTCCGCCGAGCGAAAGAAGGGTTGCAAGCGCTTCTCTGTCAATGAGAAGCCGCGCCCTTTTTCTATATCGGATATTAATACTGTCCGACAATGCACCGGGCGGCAGGACCGTCCTCACCGCCTCACCAAAGGTACAAAGAGTGTATTCCTTGAGAAA
Organism: Eubacteriales bacterium; assembly: GCA_045634385.1. Classification (GTDB taxonomy): domain Bacteria; phylum Bacillota; class Clostridia; order Oscillospirales; family CAG-272; genus UBA1740. Next base: position 8,526 of record JAZRAE010000041.1, read on the forward strand.
ACGGCAAAGCCCCAACATCTCGGGAGTCAAAGCAAATATGGAGGATAGACAAGATGCTATACTCTTAACGGTGACTCCATCGGGAATATCGCAGACGTCCTTGACATTAACCACCACACCAAGTCTGGTTCTGCCCGACTTGCCGAATGGAACTCGTACTATGCTGCCGGGGAGAATCCCCTCCTGACAAGAATAGTCGAAGGGTCTGTCGATATGATACGGTGCATCCAACAGATATACCTCGCAAAACATCAACATCCCCTCCTTCATCGATTATTTGTCTTTAGTGATTTTACTGCTCGCTGCCGCGAGAGAGCTTGAACTCGCCGCGCTCAAGCTTTGCTATGGCAATCTTAACTGCCTTTTGATCCTTGTACTCGGGATCTATAAGAGATGCGAGAGGCTTGTCGGTCTCGTGATTTTCAATCATCTTCTGCGCCTTCATTCTCATCTCAACATACTTATCGGTTACAATGCGCGCGCCCTTTGCTACGCCGATAACCAGCTCGTAGCGATTGAACTCGCCGCCTGTAAGTTTGTCAATGGTAGGATAAATCATTTCTTAATTCCTTTCATATATACGGTGGCTTTCGCCTATTTTAATTTAATATTACTCACGTTGCGAAGCAACATATCGCGCCGCCAAAGGTGGCATATCGCTCGATTCTATATATCGAATATCGCGTTGCAAAGCAACATGTCGCGTTCACACAGTGAACATATCTACTCTTCATCATCCTCATCGGTGTCATAATTATCATCACTCGAGAGTCTATTGGTGATAGTCTCGGTCTGTATCGCCGAGAGGATAACGTGATCGGAGTCAGTGATAATGACGGCCCTCGTCCTTCTGCCGCAGGAAACATCTATAACTCTGCCGTCCTCACGCGCATCCTGAACGAGTCTCTTTACCGGGGCGGAGTCGGGAGATGCAATAGCAACGATCCTGCCTGCGCTTACCATATTTCCGAAGCCGATGTTGATAAACTTCATCATAAACTGTCTCCTTACTCTATGTTTTGAACCTGCTCGCGTATCTTCTCGAGTTCGCCTTTGATATTTACAACGATACGAGCGATACGGGCATTGTTTGCCTTTGAGCCGATGGTGTTGGTCTCTCTGTTCATCTCCTGCATAAGGAAATCAAGCTTTCTGCCCGAGGGTTCCTTAGAATCCGCAATGTCATAAAATGCACCGAAGTGGCTGCGGAGTCTTACAAGCTCCTCATCAATGGCAATTTTATCAGCCCATACCGCACATTCTGTAAGAAGTCTCTGCTCATCGATCTCTATCGAATTGTCCCCGAGAATCTTTCTGAGTCTTTCCTCAAGCTTGTCGCGGTAACCAACCGTATCCTCCTTAGAGATAGTTTCTATCTCGTCAACAAAGGAACGGATAAGCTCAATCTTGCCGTTTATGTCCGCAATAGCCTTCTCGCCCTCTTTGGTACGCATCGCTGTGTGATCAGCAATAGCGGCGTCAAGCACAGGAGAAAGCAAAGCCCACTCAGCCTCAAGATCCGCATCGACCTTTGTGGTTCTAAACACGTCCTGGTTTCTCGCAACCGTCATAACGCTGATATCATCGGAAAGTCCGAACTTGTCGCGCAACTCATAGAGCGCGGCAATATAACTCTCTGCATATCCGACGTCGATATCAAGTTTCTGCGGTGCAGTTGAATGATTGTCAACGGTAATAAACACATCAACCTTTGCTCTTGATACTGCGTTCTTCTGTACGTAGTTTTTAATTCTCTCCTCAAGCGAGAGGTAAGCTCTCGGCATCTTCACCGTGCAATCAAAGAATCTTGAGTTTACGCTTTTGATCTCAACGGTTATATCCTTTTCTACACCCTCGACCTTTGCTCTGCCGAAGGCGGTCATACTCTTTATCATACTTCTGCCTCGTGGGTCTTTACCGACCTTTTCCTTCCTTTTTTGCCAAGGCTCTTTATCTCCTCCATAAAGGAGTCGATATCCGCAAACTCACGGTACACCGAGGCGAATCGAATGTAGGACACTATATCTTTTTCTTTGAGCTTTGCCAAAACCATCTCTCCGATATCCTTTGAGCTGATTTCTGCAACAAGCTCGTTCTGGAGCTCGATCTCAATATCCTTGGCTATTTCAGCGGGATCAACAGGTCGCTTCTGACAAGCGCGTTCTATACCAACCACTAATTTGTGAGTATCAAAAAACTCACGTCTGCCATCACGCTTTACTACCGCGATCGGTACGGTATCAATAACCTCGTAGGTTGTGAAACGCTTACCGCAAGCCGGACATTCGCGGCGGCGCTTTATGCTTGATCCGTCCTCGACGGGTCTGGAGTCAAGAACTCTTGAATCGGAATTATTACATGCAGGACACTTCATAATCGGCCTTTCAGTATAAAATAAATAATAAAAAAATATTTCGCAACTTATATTATAGCATACGTTTTTAAAAAAGTAAAGAGGTTTTATTAATTTGCGCGCAAAAGTAGATTATACATCGAATAAAAGGAACATTATTTGTTCTTTTGAAAATTCCCATTTTCCCAATAAGAAACGGCAAAATAGCCGTTAAAATAGCCTTTTGCCGTTAATTTATGTATTTTATTTTGCAATAACTTCTTCCTTTTTGAATTTGGATACCACCCATTCGGTGAATTTTTCAAGTTTCTCTATTCTAAGCTTCTCAAAGAACTTGAAAGTTAGAGGCCACACACCGCCTGCAAAGGCAACGATAAGGAAGTATCTTACCGCTCTTGCAACATACTCGTTTCCAAAGAGAGCTTCAAGCGGAGATTTCAGGCCGGACTTGATGGCAAGTACAACCGCTACGCCAATAACAAACTTGATTACCTGAGAATACCATCTGCCCTTTGTATCAAACTTAATGACATATTTGTCAAGAGGATATACGAGTCCAAGACCTACAAGACAGCCCGTAAGAGTTGCGGCATTTTTCTTTGCGCTGAGTAAATTAGCAAGGTCTGCCCCTGCAGCAAAATCTCCCTCGGAAAGAAGAAAAACATAGATAATAAAAGCTATGGAGAAAATGACCGAGCCTATCATAACGGGAAGCATATATTTATTGGTGCTTTCCTCTGTACGGAACACAAAGTGGAAAGCAAATACAAGTGCTGCCGCAATGCCGAGAGATACAGTAACATCTAAGGGGGTGTGAACACCAAGATACATTCTTGAGAATGCAACAAGAAGAATAACTACAAGGGAAAGTATCTTGACCCACTTCTGTTTATTGTATCTGCCGATACAACCAAACGTGCCCGCAATATTTTGGGTATGTCCCGAGGGGAATGAATAACCCGTTGCCTCTGCAACCGCGTCACCAACAGGCTTGAACTCCGGATCGATTATCCAAGGGCGAGGTATTCTGCAAACGATCTTCAGCCACTGGTTTATAACACTGCCGACAACGCCCGTGACAAGAATATAATATCCCTGCCTTTTGCTTATGCACCAATAAAAAAATATCGCAATAGCAAGGAAGAACACCTCCTCGCCCATGTGAGTAACGGTAGAAAAGAAGAAGTCGCCAACTCCCGTTCTAATGCTTTCTAAAAAACGTAAGAATTCCATAATATATCCTTTCCGATTTAATTAATTACAATGAAATCACTGTCAGTCAGTTGTAAATTTAAACTATCATCTTCATTTGTCGCCAAATGCTGCGATAGCTTCTCCAAGTGTCTTTGCACCTTCATAGAGCAAATCGCGCCACTGTGGTTCGACAGATGCCCAAGTGGTCTGTATGAATCCGCCGAGCCTTTCCTTTGAAATATGCTCCTTGCAGTATCTTGCAAGCAACTCGATGTTTTCTCTGTGGTATTCGATGCTGCCGGCAGGAATCTGGTCAAATCCGTTATCCTCAAGAATGTGGAATGGACGTACCCTAATACTTGCAGCTTCCGAGATATTTTCACCGAACTCTACAAAATAGTACCAATTCACAGGTATAACAGATTTCGGAAGCTTATTTACAAATTCCTCGGGATGAAGCCGAGCATAGTCCGACCACACAAGAGCACGAGCACCGGTACGCTCGACGCATTCCGCTATGTATTTGAGATCGTGCCACCAAAGATCGCCCGAGCGAACCACGGAGTAATCGTACTCCTTCTGATGTTCATAGGTTTCCTCATCAAAACCAATGTGAAACAGTCTTGCATCAAACAGCTCGGCAGTTTCATAAATAAGATCACGGCATACCTCGTAATACTTTTTGGTAGAAAGCATACGTGAATACTCACCGAGCCAAGCATCGTGAGTAGCGGAGAAATTAAGCTTTGGTATGACCTCAAATCCGAGTGTGTTCAGCCGATCAAGTTCACGTCTCATCTCGTCCTTGGTGAATGCACCCTCAACGGCTATCTCCGGATGAGAATCGTATACCATTGCATCACCAAGATCAATGATTACAGCATTGCTCCCACACTCGATAAGCTTGTCGCAATACTCTCGCCACAGCTCTCGGTCAAAACGCAAAGATGACGAGCCCGCGCTCTTCCATATACGTGATCCGTCGCACCTTGTGTTTCCTATATCATGCCATAAATTTGTACTGAAGTGAACCAGAGTTCCCCATATAAAATCGTGATGTAAACGCATTATTTGTAAACCTCACTTTACTTTAACGTATAAGATTTAACCGTTACGCCATTTGCTCTATCCGAGAATTTCTCAAAAGTAACAGTCTTAGTCTCCCCGCTTAACATGGTGAAATAGTTATCTGAGAAGTTATAATCCCCTTCAAGCTCAACTGCTTGGAGATAACCGTTTGCGCGTATGGTAACGCTACTATCATCCGTAGAGATCAGTTCAAAGTTATCATTTCTCACGATCTCAAGCTTGCCCTTTTTGTAATAGGAACGATAGGAGTTTTCACCGCACAAAACGTCTGCGACGAGAAGTATATTATCCCCTGTATTGAGCGAAGAAACATCAACATTTTCCGTAGAATAAGGATCTAAGATGACACCCGTATCAAGTCGTGCAACCTCATTAAATCCATTTGACATATCGAGGGCAACAACAGATACAAGAGCACTATCCCCCTCGTCAGACGTGTTGCTGAGGGTGAGTGTCTTCCCCTCTGTATTGATCGAACCCACAACCGGCACGGACATACGCTTAAAAGCGTAAAATGCAGGCTTTCTGCGCAGATAATAATCGATAAATGCCCAGCCGAGTGATGCAGGCCAACAATCGTTATACATCCAATAAATAATACCGTTTGAATAACCGAGATTTCTAAGGACGAGCTCCTTTGTAATTCTCACCCATTCGCAGTGGATGTACTTCATCTTAAAGTATCTGTCCTCGCCGCTCTCAAACTTGCCGAGTACCTTCTCGGCAAATGCACGGATATCATCGTAAATGTGCACGGGCAACGCAGGATTGGTTTTAGAGTGGTATTTGAGAATACTTTCATCTTCTCCCGTGATGTCTTCGTCAGTCATGAACTCGCGCATAGACTCACGGCATATAGCACCGAAGGCAGGTTCTTCAGATAAAAACCTCGTAGTAAACTGAGCGAAAAATTCCTTGTAATCGTAGCAATCGGTCGTGTATCCGTAATCGAACATCTCACCGACAAAATTCGTGTTATGTGAAGTGCCGGAGGTTATTGAATTAAACTTATTTCCGCCCCACGGACTTGACGGCAGGAACGGGATGCCCTTGGAATACTTATAGATGCTTGGGAAAATTCCGTCAAGCGCGCTGCTTCTGCCTGTGTAATCGGGCGCGGTATCGTTACCGTCAACGGCATTCTCGTTATCTCCGTGGAACCACGCAAGGCAAGGATGGTTCCGCATAAGCTTAACAGCGTACTCCGACTCAAGAAGCAACTCCTTTATGAACCACTCCTCTTTCTCCGGATACTGTCCGCAAGCCATAAGGAAATCATGACAGATAAGTATACCCTGTCTGTCGCACTCGTCGAAGAATGAGGGCTTCTCAAACAGACCACCACCCCAGACTCTAAGGATATTTGCGCCCATATCACGCGCGATTCTCACCAATGAAACGATCTTTTCGTCGCTTTCTTCCGAAGCGAAGGGATCGCAGGGAACCCAGTTAGCACCACGGCAGAATATTTCTTTTTCATTTACAATGACCTTGAATCCGAAGAAATCATCGTCACAGGTACGTTTTCCCGCGACCTCGGATTTTGTTGCCGAAAGCGCGCGATCATAGTACTCGCTACCCGGCTCATCACGGTGATTTATAATTCTGATTTTTCTGATTCCAAGCTTTGATGTATATTCGGAATTCGAAGTGCGGGCAACAAAGGTGTAGAGCGGCTGAGCGCCATATCCGTGAGGATACCACAGCTTAGGTGACGGAATATCCATTTTTCTCACCAAAAGCTCACGGTCTGCATAGAATCTGTCGCGATACACTACCTCTCCCAAGGGAGAGAGAAGTTCTACTTCAACAATGCCGGGCATATCAAAGCCGGAGAGTGTGTACTCGGCTACAATAGATGCGCCAAAACGATCGATAGCGTCTGTACGAAGGTACACATCCTCTATTTCAAGTCCATCGCGATACTCGAGGTACACAGGGCGGAATATGCCCATTGTAACAAATCGATCAACCCAATCCCAACTGTAGGTACACTGTATGCGGCGAGCATTTATTCTGTCGCCGGTAAAAGCATAGCTTGTCGGTATGGGAGTCATACCCTCAACTGCCTTTATAGGCGATGTGAACTCAACGCGAAGACAGTTATCCTTTTCTTTCAAAAGCGAGGTAACATCGTACTCGTGAGGGATGAACATATTGTGTACCTCGCCAAGATGCACACCGTTCAAATAAATATCTGCAAAGGTGTCGATACCCTCAAACTTTAGATTAACGTTTTTACCAAGTTCAGCATCGAAATGAGTTTCGTAAATCGGTGAGCAGTTCTCTACCCACTGATATTTATCGTTGTTGTCGCGGTAATAAATGTCCTTTATGACACCTGCCGAAATAAGATCGGTGTGCAAACAACCGGGGACCTTTGCCAAAAGAGGCTTTTCAAGGGACGGATCTGAAAGAACCCAAGAGCTATTCAGATATACTTTTTTCATTTTATTCCTCCACCGGATTATGAATTTTAACGCCATGCGAAACCAGATGACGCTGTAATTTTTCAATATCTATATTGTTAAAGTCCGCGCACATAGCAGCTGCAGCGCCTGCGGCCTCACCCGATACAGCGCAGACGGGAATAACACGTGTTACATCCCACATCTCATCTGTTACGGATATACATCTGCCTGCTGCGGCAAGATTTTTTATCTCCTTACTATAGAGCGCGGAGAACGGTAATTCATACACGGGGCCTATCTTCTTCCAGTTTGGGAATACACCCACTGTGTCGGAATAAGTCACGCCAATCTCATCTATATCCTGGGTGTAAGCACCTACAAGTCGCCTTGTCATACGCACCTCGGGAATGGTAGCTATTGTCACGGGAACAAGATTGGGAAGCACCTTTCTTCTTTCAAGCAGATTACGCATCATAGCCGCGTGACCTATCTCTACCATCTCTGAGAGCTCGTCTGTATCAAGGCCCGAGAATCTGCGTTTATCCTTAAGATCGGTCGCATTTTTATCGTCGTTAACGTCGTGGACTCCAACCATATATAGATCGAGCTTTCCGTCGCCTAAACCGTAATACCAGGATGCGAGCTTATTGCCTGCGGCAAAATTAGCTGTTTTTGCGCCTGCAAGTTTACATACATCAGCATCGCCCGTGCAATCAACCACAGCACCGCGCACACTTACCGCCTCGCGTCCGCCCTTGCCTTCTATGATTATATCAGTTATCTTGCCGTCCTCTGTGCGTGCTCCGGCAACCGATGCTCCGTAGATGATCTTTACGCCTTCCTCGCGTAAAAGGCGCTCCGCGCTTAGTGCAAAAAGCTGAGCATTGAACTGCACCTCAAAGCGACGTTTAGCCCTTTCCTCTACCGTGCCTCCATCAAGCCAAGCGGTCGGGTATCTCGCCTCCGCACCGTGCTCAATAGAAAGTCTGAAAAGCTCCTCGGCAAGTCCGAAGCATACCTGATGTCCGTAGCCGTCACATAAAGCAAGATATATAGTTACAAGTCCCGCAGTAGCAAGACCGCCAAGCATAAATCCGCGCTCAAGAAGTATAACCTTCTCCGCCCCTGCGCGCTTAGCCGACAGTGCCGCTGCAATACCCGCAACTCCGCCTCCGCACACGCACACGTCACATTCGTATTTTATAGGTGTCACAAGGGTTTCCGTTATCCGGTTTTTCATCATTTCCCTCCTGCTCGGGATAAATATTTTTATTTACACCTGCATTATATCACTCGATTATCAAAATTACAATAGAACTTTTAAATATTTGGCAAGTATGCACAAAGCCGCACGTATTTGTATATAAAAAATAACCGCCACGTTTTTATCGTGGCGGTCAATAAGCATATTTGTTTTTTCAAAACGTAGTCATCAACTAACTTTTAAAAAAACGGGAAATATACGAAATTTCTATTTTCGAGATAGTTGTCACATTATTTTACCCGAAGTCGTAGATATCTACGACGAGTTTGGTAAAAACGGGGGAAATATCCGAAAATTATTCTGCGAGAACCTTGCGAACTGCAGCTGCAATTCTCTCATCCTTGCAGTTAGCAAAGAAGAGCTCCTGGAACTTAGCTCCACCGAGAGCACCCTTAACAAGCTCTCTGTCAAGGTTCTCAAGGATGTAGCAGATGTCGGTGTGAGTAACCTTCTTTACCTCATCGAGGATCTTCTTATTTCTCTGCTCGGGAACTGCTCTCTCACGGGGATAACCAAGGCCCCACTCGGAAACGAAGAGCTTCTCAAATACATACTGGAGATTGAGCTCACAGCCCCAACCCCAACCCTTAGCGAAGGGCATTGCAATAGCGTTACCATTGTTTACCTGAGTGAACTGATAAGCGTCGGTAGGATCAACTACGTGACCGCAAAGTACGCCGGGGAAGGAGTTACAAGCGAGCATTGCGCCCTCACCAGTGCCGCAACCGGTGATAACAAGATCGCATGCACCGGAATTAAGAAGAACTGCAGAGAGGATACCGATCTGAACGTATGTGAGCTGCTCCTTGTCTTCAGCGGAGTACATACCGTAGTTATGTACCTCGTGACCGAGGGGCTCAACAACCTTCTTAAGAGTTTCGCAGATAAGCGCGTTCTTAGCCGCCTGGCTATTCTCGTTGATAAGTGCGATTTTCATTTTATAAAATTTCCTTTCGAATGTTAATAATCGTGTTTAAACAGATTATATGCAAACTTAACTTAGCAAATAACCTTATTTTCCCGTTTCACAGGATTACGGAGTAAGACGGTTAGGACCTCTGAAGAGGAACTGAACTTCCTTGATAGAAAGTCCAAGGAAGAGCATTGTAAGACGGTCGATACCAAGTCCGAATCCACCGTGGGGAGGACAACCGTACTTGAAGAACTCGAGGTAGAACTTAACGTCCTCTGCAAGTCCCTTCTCCTCTGCCTGGCTCTTCAGAACATCATATCTATGCTCTCTCTGAGCACCGGTGGTGATCTCTACACCGCGCCAGATAAGGTCGTATCCCTGGGGAACGCCTCTCTCATCTCTCATATGATAGAACGCTCTCTCCTTAGCATCGTAGTCGGTGATAAAGAGGAACTCGTGGTTAAACATATCGCGGCAAAGCTGCTTTGTCATTCTCTCTGCCTCTGTGGTAAGATCTCCATGAAGCTCTGCGGGAACGGTGTATCCGTATCTCTTCTCAAGCTCTGCGTAAACGTCAGCGAGCTTCATTCTCGGGAACGGAAGCGTGGGTACTTCAAGCTCCATACCGTAAAGCTCCTTGATAGCATCACCGTGTGCTTCCTTAACCTTGCCGAGTGCATAGGTGAGAAGCTCCTCCTCCATCTTCATAACGTCCTCACAACCATTAATGTAGGAGAACTCAAGGTCGAAGCCGGTGAACTCGGTCGCGTGCTTGTTGGTATAAGACTTCTCTGCTCTGAACACAGGGCCTGTCTCAAAGATTCTCTCAAGACCTGCAGCCATTGCCATCTGCTTATAGAACTGAGGCGACTGAGCAAGATATGCATTACCGTCAAAGTACTTAACCTCGAATACGTCAGAGCCTGACTCGGAGGCAGCTGCAATAAGCTTGGGTGTGTGGATCTCTACGAAATCACGCTCAACAAGGAACTCACGCAGAGCCGCAGTAAGTGTTGTCTGGAGTGCAAGCATAAGATGATTCTTCTCACGGCGGAGGTCGATCCATCTGTAGTCCATTCTTACGTCGATATCAGAGTCATCCTTGATCGGAAGAGCCTCTGCATAAGACTCAACCTTCATAGTATCAGGGTACATTTCCTTACCGCCCATCTTTACGTACTCGGAGGCAACTACCTCGCCCTCAAAAGTAACTACAGAGTGGATGGTGAGATTATCAAGCATCTCGAGCATCTCGGGGTGCTTCTCTTTTTCAATTGTAACCTGGAGCTTACCGGTAGCATCTTTTACTACGATAAACGCCATTGTTCTCTTGTTACGGAAGTTCTCAACGAAGCCCTGTACGCGGTGCATACCGGGAGTCACGTTTTTAATATAAGTTCTTTCCATTTTTTGCGTCCTTTCGCACTTGTGCATATTTTTACGTATACATTATATATTTTTTTCTGTTTGTTGTCAATAGCTTTTTATCGTTTTCATCCACTTAACGCTGTCAACTACCCAACCTTGTGCAAGAGGCTGTATCCAATCGGCGTTGCCGCAAGATGTTTCCTCATTTGCAAGAGCTATGCCATGCGGTCCATACGGATAAACATGGAGTGAAAATGCTCTGCCTATCGAATAATACGCCTCAGCAAGCTTAAGGGAGCCTATAACAGGCACTCCGGGGTCCTCCGAGGTGTGCCAAATGAATAGGGGTGCAGAGTCTTCGTCAACGTTTTCTTCAAGAGAAAGCTTCTGTCTTTCTTCATCGGATATTTGATCAAACGGCTTACCTGCAAGCCTTTCAAACGAGCCGCCATGTGTATTCACAATTGCGGATACCACAGGATAGGCAAGGATCGAACCACAGGGCTTATTATCCCCCTTTTCTATACCGAGTGCAGAAAGCACTTCCGAGTCCTTATGGAGTATAGCCAAAGATCCGGAAAGATGTCCTCCGGCAGAGAATCCAACAGTAAAGATCCTATCCTTGTTTATTCCATATTTTTCGGCATTTTCTTTCAGGTAACATACAGCATAGGAAGCATCTATCAAGTGTGAAGGATACTTATATTCCTCGCCTACAGCATAGTGAAGAACAAATGCATTTATCCCCTCATCGAGATACGCACGAGCTACCGCATCTCCCTCACGTTCTATGGAAAGATGCTCATATCCTCCGCCCGGAAAAATTAGCACGGCATCTCTGTCCTTACTTTCCTCTTCAACGTAGGAAATAAAGTTTACTTTATGCCCCATAATATCAAATACCAAAGTCTTGTTTATCATCAAAACAACCTCCAAAAAAACTTACAAAATAATTCTACCACGCCGACTCATATTTTTCAAGGGGTATATTGACTTTTATCTTCTATTGTGTTACCATTAATTCAACAAAATAATTTTGGAGGAAATATGAAAAATCCAATATATTCTGCGAGTTTTATCTGTGCCGATAAGGCGTGGATACCGGCCTCTCCATACTTCAAAAAAACGATCGAATTAAAGGGGGAGCTCAAGCGAGCAGTGCTCCAAATCACATCACTCGGAGTGTTTGAAGCAAAAATCAACGACGTTCGTGTCGGCAATGATTTTATGGCTCCGGGGTGGACAAATTATAACAAACGTTTACAATTTTTCACCTATGACATCACAAATATGCTTTCGAAAAAATCCGAGCTTATCGTAGGAGTAGGCAACGGATGGTATTCGTCGCGCGGCGGATTTCCCGAATCAAAGGACGGTATGTACGGCACTCACCCTGCCCTGATCGCCTCTGTTGAGATCTTATATAAGGACGGAACAGAGGATGTAATTTTGACCGATGAAAGCTGGACTGTAGCAAAGTCTGAATGTTTATTCTCGGGCATATACGACGGCGAGATAACCGATGCGAGAATTGTTCCGGAATTTAATTCCCATGCCAAAATCCTTGATTACGATAAGAACGTTCTTATCCCGCTTGAAGGCGAGAAGGTGAAGGAAATAGAGTGCGTAGAGCCTAAAAGAGTGTTCACTACACCCAAGGGCGAATGCGTTATAGATTTCGGACAAGAGCTTACGGGAAATATCGAGTTCACTCTAAATGCAAAAGGCGGCGAAACGGTGCAGATCAATTGCGCCGAGGTGCTCGACAAGGACGGCAATTTCTACAACGCAAACTACCGTACCGCAAGGAGCGAGATAGTCTATACAGCGAAAGAAGGAAGACAAACCTATAAGGCGAAATATACATTCTTCGGCTTCCGCTATATCAAGATTATTGATTGGCCCGAAGAGATCAAAGCGGAGAACTTCCGCGCTATCGTAATGCACTCTGATCTTAAGCGTACCGGTTATTTCAAATGCGGTCACGCTAAGCTGAATCAGCTTTACTCAAATATCATCTGGGGACAGAGAGATAACTATCTTGATATTCCCACAGACTGCCCTCAAAGAGATGAAAGACTCGGCTGGACGGGTGATGCACAGGTGTTTGCAAGAGCGGCATCTATAAATTACGATACCGAGAAATTCTTTGCAAAGTGGCTCGGTGATATGGCGAGTGAGCAGCTTTCAAACGGTGAATTGCCGCACGTTATTCCGGATGCACTGAGGGTTAACGGCACAAGAAATTCTACCGCTTGGAGCGATGCATCCTGCATCATTCCCTGGGAGGTCTATCAAGCATACGGCAATAAAAAAATACTCCGTGATAACCTGCAGATGATGAAAAAATGGCACGGCTACGTTAAGAGCCGCGCAGGCAGAAAGTGCCTTTGGACAGGTGATGAGCATTTCGGAGATTGGCTCGGAATGGACGCACCTGCAGGCTCATATACCGGCTCAACAGACAAGGATCTGATTGCAAGTGCGTATTTCTATTACATAACGGTTATTATTGCCAAAACCTGTGAAGTTCTCAGCCTAAAGAATGAGAATTACGTTAATCTCGCAGAGAAGATACGTAAAGCGTACAAAAAAGAGTATATCAAGCGAGGCAAACTCACGTCCGACACACAGACAGCACACGTTCTCACTATTCACTTTGGGCTTGTCGATGATGAACCGGAGCTAAAATCAAAACTTGGCAAACGACTCGTAGAGCTTATCGAGGCATTTGAGGACAGACTCCAGACGGGATTTGTGGGTACACCCTACCTTCTCGATGCGCTCACCGAAATAGGACGCTCGGACAAGGCATATACCCTGCTCTTGCAGGAAAAATTCCCCTCTTGGCTCTTCTCTGTCAACCAAGGCGCAACCACTATCTGGGAGCATTGGGACAGTAAGAATGAAAAGGGAGAATTCTGGAGCACGGATATGAACTCCTTTAACCACTACGCGTACGGTGCGTGCGCAGGATGGTTCTACCGTGATATTCTCGGTATTAAACCTACGTCCCCTGCATATAAAACCTTCTCCATCACACCTATCCCCTATGAAAAACTTGGATTTGCCAAAGCTCATATCCAAACTCGCTTTGGCGTAATAACATCCGAATGGGTATATACCGACGGCGGTATAAGATACAACTTCACCGTTCCCGCAGGCACTACCGCAAACGTAACGATAGACGGAACAACAAAAGCATATACCCCCGGTACATATACCGTATGGGGTAAAAGGTAATCTGTAATTACTGATAGAAAAGTTGTGGCTAAACTCTTTAAAGCTTGATCAGCTCCGCAGAAATTCAAAAATGGTGTAAATATATCTAATTTAAAAAGCTACCGCAGACAGCAGTTTGCGGTAGCTTTCTTTGTTTTGTTGACTTAAAAACAGAAAAATCCCATTTTACTTATATTTTTCGGCACTTTTTGATATCATAATCTTTATTTTTTTACATTTTTTAAGATTCAGTGCGAAAATTCGTAATTATTTCGAATGTCATATTTTTTGACTATATTTTAGGACTTATTTCTTTATTTTTTACCGTTTTATCAGATAATTCCGTCTTTTCCGTAATAGAGCATTCTCTTCTCTTCTTCGGAGAGTTCGTCGATATCCTTACCGTTTCTCATTGCTGTCCACGCTCTGTTTGGTACAGGTGGATTATATGCCGGAGGATATATTTCCGGGGTATTCATGCCCGGTACAGGACCGTCTGTTACAAGGGGGTATCCAATTTCCCCCTCGGTATATTCGTTTGATTTATTCTTATCTTTCAAAATTAAAAACCTGCCTTTCATTAGGTTATCCTTATTTTCTCATTAAGGTAACCTTTTTATACAAGGCAGATTTTTTTGTTTTGTTATTGAGTGTTATTATGTTTTTAACTAAAGGTGAGGAAATATACCTCATTTTTACCAACTCGAAGCGTTATCGTATCATTGCGCAAAGGAAGTCCGCGCTCTTCGGTAAAGAAGCCTGCGCCTCGATCTCCGCCGCCAATAATACCTTTTATCGAATATGTCGTAAAGTTCTTGCCGCTAAGCTTTATCTCAACGACTCCGCTGTAATCTGCGGTGGAAAATACACATGCGCCTTTTCCCTCTCCGAGAGTTGCAAGAGAATATATCTCGGTACGGTAATCCTCGGTAGAGTCCACAACGTTGCCGAGCGAGTAAAGTGCACCAAAGGCAGTCATAACATGATACGCTGAGTAAAAATGCTTGTCCGTACGTCCGTCCACCGTATACAGGGCGTTCCACTTAGACAGGGGATCAAGATGTGAGTAGAACATCATATCAACATTGCTTTTTTGCGCAATTATAATTGCTCTTGCAAGTGAGGATGGATATTTGCGCTCAAGGAATGCTCCCTTATCTGTGCCAATAAGGTTGAACTCGGTAATTATACTCTGAGTCTTCTTAAATCCATACTGTCCGAGATACGATCTTGCGTAGTTCGCATGAAGGCTGACCTCCTCGGGTGACTCGGCATAGCATTTCCAAGAGAAGAAATCGAGCGGTGCGCGCTTAACCTTGGATATATACTCAAGAAAGCCCTCCATAAAACTGATATAAGACTTTTGTTCAGGCGTTCCGTTGTAATGGTTAAGGCTAAAGAAACCGCCCGAGGAATATGCACCGATCTTAAGCTTGGGATATACTTCCTTAAGATGGGCTGCTACAGTAGTGTAAAGCTCACAGTATTCCCCTCTGCTACCGTACCATCCGTCTGCGGTATCGGCATCGCACATTATCTCTACATATTTTATATTATATTTGAAGCCGTTTGCCCATCCTTTATTATAGTGAGCAATTATTCTTTCGCATATTCTTGCAATTTTTCCATAATCCTTTGGCGGGTGGGTATATTTCTTTATCTCATAAGGCTCGCGTGATTCTCCAAGGCGGAGAAAAATATCTGCGCCGCACTCCTTTACCGATGCAAGGTAGCGGTCGGTAGGTGCAAAGTTATAGGACATATCAAAGCGCTCGTCAAGGTCCATATCAGGGAAAATACAGTGTATATCAAGATATCTTGATGACGAGTAAGGTGCTTCAACTCCGGAAATGCGCACGTATCCGGGCGATATTTCCTTATATTGCTCGGTAAAGTCAAGATCGAGCTCCATACCGAATTTCGGTCCGTTATTAAGACAGTTAACGGGCTTAAGCTTGCCAATCTTTTTTGAAAAATCTATGCTGACTGTTCTTTTTATCAAGGCGCACTCCTTTCCTTATTGAAAATATCATAAAAATATTATTCTCGATGATTGTTCGGTTAATTCAGGATCAGTTTCCTTCCACATCATAGGTCCACCCCTCGCCGTTTATTTCATGGGCGCGGTGAACTGTGACAAACGCATTTTTATCAATATTGGAAATTATCTGTGTAAAGACAGGATACTGACGCATTGCAAAGGTGATAATAACAAGCTTTTTCCCCTCTCCCGAATATCCGCCGATAGCATTAACAATAGTGGTTGTGCGTGACATCTTTTCGATAACCGCGCGATTTATTTCCTCATATTTATCCGAAACAACATGAGCAATAAACGCAGAAGATTCTCCAAGGAACAGCTTATCAATAGATATAGCACAGATGAATGCTGATAAAATACCGAGAAGTGAGAGAAGGAAATTATCAACCGCGTAAATACCGATAATTATGATCAGTGTATCACAAATAAAGAAGGATACCGAGCTTTTAAGTCTTTTAAAATACTTAGAAAGTGCAAGAGCTATAACGTCAACACCGCCCGTAGAACCGCCTCCAAGGAAGGTAAAGGCGCATCCCGCACCAATACAAGCACCGCCAAAGACAGTAGCGACTATGAGAGCCATGGAGTAGTACTCACCGGTATATTGAGCAAGATCAAGAAGGCCGGATATGGCGGATTCGTAAACGATGTACTCCGAAATTAAAAGCGCTAAAGGATAAAATGCGGTAGAGATAAGGGTTTTCATCGCAAATGCTTTACCGAGAATGAAGAAACCAAGAACAAATAGTATCCAGTTTACCACGGAAGAGTAAATATCAGGACCGATATCGGCGAGAAAAGGAACAGATGAAAACGCCTTGGAAAGAATTATACCTATACCGGAAATTCCACCCGTAACAAGATCAAACGGGAAGATGAACATTGCAATTCCGAATGCAAGAATAAATGTACCAATAAGGATAAAAGAGCAGTTTTTAAGAAAAAGCATCCACTCGCGTCTATCCTTTGGAATAAGATTATTCATATTATCTCCTTTTACTATAAAGCTAATTGTGTCGTATAATAGCCAAAAATGTAAATTAAAGTTGTTATATTAATCAAGTTCAATTATTTCATTGTATAGATCTGCATATCTGCCGCCGAGTTTTAAGAGCTCATCGTGATTACCTCTTTCTACTATTCTACCCTTTTCAAGCACCATTATTGCATTGGATGAACGAACTGTAGAAAGTCTGTGTGCAATAACGAAGGTAGTCTTGTTCTCCATGATTCTGTCCATACCTTCATCGATATGTTTTTCTGTTCTCGTATCAACAGAACTCGTCGCCTCATCGAGAATCAAGATCGGCGCCTTGCTTATAGCCGCTCTTGCAATATTGAGAAGTTGGCGCTGTCCTTGAGAAAGATTAGCACCGTCATTTTCAAGAATAGTGTCATATCCATGCTCAAGATTTATGATGAAGGAATGGGCAGAGGCTATCTTTGCCGCCTCAACCACCTCATCATCTGTTGCATCAAGTCTGCCGTAACGAATATTTTCACGTACCGTTCCGGTAAAAAGATGAGTGTCTTGAAGAACCATAGCAACGTTGCGTCTGAGAGCAGCACGATCGATTTTCTCAATTGGGATACCATCAACGGTTATTGTTCCCTCATTGATGTCGTAGAACCTTGATAGAAGGTTTGTAACCGTTGTTTTACCTGCACCGGTTGAACCAACAAAAGCTATTTTCTGTCCCGGCTTTGCGTACAGGGATATGTTATGAAGAACCGTAGTGTCGGGCGTATAACCAAAGGAGACGTTGTCGAGGACTATGTGTCCCTTTATTTCCTCGGGAGATATCTCATCGGGGGAACTTTCCTCCGACTTTTCATCAAGTACTTCAAACACTCTTTCCGCACCTGCAAGGGCAGATAAAATAACGTTCATCTGCATAGAGATCTCATTGATAGGTCTATTGAACGATCTTGTAAAATTGAGAGATATGGCAAGTCCACCGTAGTCAAAGCCGCGAAGGGCAACGAGCAGTCCACCGACGCAGGCAACTATACCGTATGATACGTTACAGAGCTGGTGTGTAACGGGGCCCATTATACCAGAGCGGAACTGTGCTTTTATCTGCGCTTCGACAAGCTCACCATTTAAGAAATCGAACTCATCGATAGCAACCGCCTCGTGATTAAAGACCTTTACGACCTTCTGTCCGGATATGATCTCTTCAGAGAATCCGTTGAGCATACCAAGATTTTTCTGCTGCTCCTTATAGGCATTTCTGCCCTTTTTCATTATCAATCTGCTAACATAAGTTAGCAAAGGAGTCATTATTAATGTAATAAGTCCGAGAATCCAATTTGTATAAAGCATCAGAACAACTGTGCCTACAATGGTTATTGCACCGGAAATTATCTGTATCAAAGTAGTGTTAAGCATCTCACCGACGGTGTCTACGTCATTGGTAAAACGACTCATAATGTCCCCTGCTCTGTGGGTATCAAAATACTTTATCGGCAGAGTCTGTATCTTGCGGTAGAGATCGCCTCTCATCCGTTTCAAGGACTTTTGCGATACCGCAAGCATAAGTCTCTGCTGCAACCATTGACTGAAGATTGATACAGCATAAACTACTGCCATAAGTGCAATACCTATAGCAAGCGACGTCATTCTCTGCTTCTGAGTCTTTCCTTCCTCGGTAAGAAGGTTAAGCACAGGCCTAAGCATATAGGATGAGGTAAGAGATGCGGCAGTATACATAAGCGCAGACACGAGCGCGCCTATGAGTAGCTTTCTCTCGTGTGAGAGATAGGAAAGAAGTCTTGCGAGCGTCCTCCACATGTTCTTGGGCTTTCCGCCTCCGCGCATCATACCGCCGGGACCGCGTCTGCCCATCACGTTCATTTCCTTCTTTGCTCCGTCATTTGCCGCAGAATATTTCGCCGCAAATCTTTCACGCCTGTTGAGTGTATTCATCACGCTTCCACCTCCTCGTCCTTTTGAGAAAGATAGATCTCGCGGTACTCCCGGCAAGACTTCATCAAATCTGTATGTGTTCCTACTCCGACGATCCTGCCTTCATCGAGCACCACAATCTTATCAGCATCCATAACCGACTGTATTCTTTGAGCTATAATAAGCTTGGTAACACCCGAAAGCTCCTCGCGGAAGGCGTGACGGATGGATGCATCGGTGGCGGTATCTACCGCACTTGTCGAGTCATCAAGAATAATAATCGCAGGAGTCTTAAGCAACGCGCGTGCAATACAAAGTCTTTGCTTTTGTCCACCCGAAAGACGTGAACCTTCTCTGCCTATTTCTGTGTCATATCCATCTTCAAAGGATGAAACAAAACCATGAGCCTGAGATATCCTGCATACGCGTTCAAGCTCCTCATCGGTAGCGTTTTCATTACCCCATCTCAAGTTTTCGGCAACAGTACCGGCAAACAACGTATTTTTCTGCAAAACGCAAGCTATTCCCTCTCGTAGGTTGTATAGAGAGTAATTCTTGACAGATACACCATCAATCAGCACATCGCCCTCGTCAGCATCATAAAGACGCGGTATAAGAGATACAAGAGTAGTCTTACCGGAGCCGGTCGAACCTATAATACCTACAAGTTCACCACCGGATATCTTTAGATTAATATTGTCAAGTACCTTTTCTGTGTTGTTCTTGAAGTAGCGGAATGAAACGTTCTTAAACTCGATATCACCGCTCACCACACGTCTGTCTTTCTCATTCGCATTATCGTCGGAAAGATCCACACGCGCATCCAGAACCTCGGAAATTCGTCTGTCGGATGCAGCCGCTCTCGTTCCCTGCAGAATGATGTTGGCAAGAAAATTAAGCGCGGTTAATATCTGTGTCAGGTATGTAATAAATGCGGTGAGAGTACCTATAGTCATATCACCGACCATAATCTGTCTTCCCGAAATCCATACCACCAGCAAGGTCGTTACGTTGATTGCAATAGAAGAAACCGGCATCATAAAGAGCATTACTTTAAGGGCTGACGTGCTCTTTTCCACAAGCTCGGCATTGCGGCGTTCAAAACGCTCTATCTCATAGTCCTCTCTAACAAAGGACTTTATAACCTTTTGATTGGTGACGGTCTCACCGATATTGTTGTTAAGGCCGTCGAGTGCCTCTTGCATCTTTGTATATCGCGGACTTGCGGTCTTGATAATAATGAAAATACCGAGAGCCATAAACGGAATTATAGCAAAGATAACCCACGCAAGCTCTTTTTTGAGTGTAAAAGACATCACCAGCGCACCGACAAGCATTATCGGGCTGCGAAACATACCGCGAAGGAGAGTTCCTGTAAAGTTCTGTATCTGCGTGATATCATTCGTGATTCTCGTAATGAGAGATCCCGTAGTAAAATCATCTATATTTGAAAAAGAATAAGTCTGTATCTTCTTAAAAACGTCACGTCTGACACCTGCGGCAAGTCTTGCAGAGCCTCTTATCGCAAAATTAGCCCCGAGAATACCCGTAAGCATCATAAATGCGGCGAGCAGAACCATATAAAGACCGTTTTCAAGAATGTATGGAACGTTCTTTTCTGCAGCACCTTTGTCAATAATATTGGCGTTGATATACGGAAGAATAAACTCTCCGCACGCTTCCAATACCATAAAGAATGGACCGAGGAGAAAGCTGTACCAATATTTTCTTACGTATCCTACGTATTTTTTCATTTTTTTACCTTTCTCATTCGCATATCGCATACATAATAATTATAAAGCAAATAAAATATTTTGTCAATCGAAACATTGAATTTTATCCCAAACTCAGTTGACAATTTCAACTTTATATGCTACAATTATTTGTACGAATAAAAGTATCCGCAGTTTAATACAAACAAGCGAAAATCACAACTGAATAGCACGCCTGCATAGTTAAATGCGAACAAGTAAAAACAACTGAGTGTTGTTTTTACGCCGTGAGACGACCCAAAGCAACGAGCGAGGCGAGTCGTAGACTTGAGAAGACGATGACTCGCGACTATGCGACGGTCGCGGAATATAATAAACCACTCCTAAAGGGTGGAAATAATCTTGAATAACAACTAAATAGCACGCCTGCATAGTTAAATGGATATAATAAACCCCTCCTAAGGGTTAGTTATGGGTTCGATTCCCGTTGCGGGTGCCATTTTTAAAAAGTTGTCATTTTCACTTGAAAAAATACAGTTTTGTGGTATAATACTAATGGATATATGTACCTTAGAAAGGAGAAAGCATGGCACTTGGAAATAAGCTTGGAATAGCCGATTCATCGGAGCTTGCCCGCGAAGAAGAACGAATCAGTAAAACACGCGCAATAGAACTTTTCGAAACCAATTTCCTTTCCACTCTTACCCCGGGAACATTTGACGCCATTTCTAAGATACACGCTTTCCTTTTTTCTGACATATACGACTTTGCAGGGCAGATACGGACAGTTAATATAGCAAAGGGAAATTTTAGATTTGCTCCACTTATGTATCTCCATGCCGCACTCGAAAATATCGAAAAAATGCCTCAAAGTACGTTTGATGAAATCGTTGAAAAATACGTCGAAATCAACGTGGCGCACCCTTTTAGAGAGGGAAATGGACGCGCGACGCGCATTTGGCTTGACCATATACTAAAAAGCGAAATTGGAATGGTTGTGGACTGGAGTCTGGTGGATAAAGAGGATTATCTGCTTGCTATGGAAAGAAGTCCTATCAAAGATATCGAAATCAAGCACCTCCTAAAAAAAGCTTTGACAGACAAAGTAAACGACCGACAGATGTTTATGAAAGGAATTGACCACAGCTATTACTACGAGGGCTATACTACCTTTAAAACCGAAGATTTGAAATAGTGATTGGGCAGTCTGTTTCGACTGCCTTTTTTTCATTTCTCGCAAGGTGGGTATCCCACTTCGCGAAACTCATAGTAGCGGGTGCCATCAAAATAAGGTCTGCCATCACGGCAGACCTTATTTTGATACCATCCTCACGTCGAACACACTCCGCAAGCGAAAGCGCAGCGGGATTGGGTTCGAAACATTGCTCCGTCCTTCCCTGTGGGAAGCTTGTATGACGGAGCAAATTCCCGTTACCAAGCACGCTAAAAGGCGTGCTTTTTCTTTACTTTTTATGATTGTTTTATGATAATATCTTTACTTTTGAACAATAATATGTTATAATAAGTAAAGAAAACGGAGGTGCAGTATGTATTCTTATGATGGATTAAACAATTTGCTTAAAGCAAAAAACATGAAAAAATCTGATCTTTCCGCAAGGCTTGGCATTTCTTCGCGCACAATCGCCAAAATCGGAAAAGGGGAAAAGCTTGCCAATCACGTTATCGCTCGTTTGTGTGATTTTTTCGGTTGTGAAAAGGAGGATATATGTACAGAGGTATGCGACAATAAAATATTACAGGTCTTGAGAGAAGAAAAATATGCTAAAATCAGCGGCGGACTTTATCACGAAACGCAGGTACGCCTTACGTATAATTCCAACCGCATCGAAGGTAGTAAGCTCTCGGAAGACCAAACCCGACTTATATTTGAAACAAACACAATTGGTGCAGAAGAGGGCGTTCCCGTTGATGATATTATTGAAACGGCAAATCACTTCCATGCTATTGATTATATAATCGATTGTGCAGAAGAACCTCTTACGGAAGATATTATTAAAGAATTGCACAAAATCTTAAAAACCGGCACAAAGGACTCTCATCTCCCTTGGTTCAACGTAGGTGAATATAAGTCAAAGCCAAATGTTGTAGGCGGTCAGGAAACCACGCCACCCTCTAAGGTTGCCGGAGAAATCAAACAGCTACTCACGGAATATTCCCAAAAAGAAAATATCGGTATAGATGATATCGTCACATTCCATCACGATTTTGAAAAAATCCACCCGTTTCAAGACGGTAACGGCAGAGTGGGACGCTTGATTACTTTCAAGGAATGTTTGCGTTTTGGTATCGTTCCGTTTATCATTGAGGATAGTAAAAAGATGTTTTATTACCGTGGCTTAAAAGAATGGAATAGCGAAAAGGGATTTCTTATCGAAACCTGCCTTGACGGTCAAGACACTTATAAAGCGTTGTTAAGATATTTTGACATACCGTTTAACGATTAAGTATGTTTTCTCGCAAGGTGGGTTTCCCTCTTTACGAAACCCATAGTAGAGGGTGCCAACAAAATAAGGTCTACCAACACGGCAGACCTTATTTTGATACCATCCTCACGTCGAACACACTCCGCAAGCGAAATTAAATCATTCTCCTTAATAGAGATCAGTTGTAAAAAGCATATATACATTAACTTCCATATATTTTTTACAAAAAAACAGAAACAATTATGTATAATGCGACGAATGATTATATGTAATCCGCAAAAAAATCTTGAAAAAGTATTTTTTATATGTTATACTATTCAAATATAATATGTTTTAAAAATAAATAATCAATAAGGAACTTTAAAATGGAAATTAAGAACATTCTTTCAAAAGTAGACCATACCTTGCTTGCACAGAGCGCAACCTGGTCAGAGATTAAAGCTATTTGTGATGACGGTATGAAGTATAAGACCGCATCTGTTTGTATTCCCGCTTCATACGTTAAACAGGCCAAGGAATATTGCGGTGACAAGCTCGCAATCTGCACAGTTATCGGCTTCCCAAACGGATACAGCACAACTGCTACAAAGGTTTATGAAACTGCAGATGCAGTTAAAAACGGTGCTGACGAGATCGATATGGTTATCAATATCGGTTGGCTTAAGGACAAAAAATATGATGATCTCCTTTCCGAGATTAACGCAATCAAGGTTGCCTGCAACGGCAAAATTTTGAAGGTTATCATCGAAACCTGTCTTCTTACCGATGAAGAAAAGGTTAAAATGACAGAGATTGTTTCCGAAAGTGATGCAGATTACATAAAGACAAGCACAGGATTCTCCACCGCAGGTGCAACTCGCCACGACGTTGAGATATTTGCAAAGCACGTAACCAACGGCACACTTATCAAGGCAGCAGGCGGCATTTCTTCTATCGCAGATGCTGAGGATTTCATCAACCTTGGTGCAAGCCGTCTTGGTACAAGCCGAATCGTAAAAATCGTTAAGACAGGCGAACAAAATAACGGCGACACCTCATATTAAGGTATAAATAGTCGGTTTCGGTACTAAATCCGAGTTTGTTTATATTTTTCAACAAATTACTTTATAATAAAAAAGCTCGGCATTGATTATATCCGCCCGATCAGAGCATCATCTAATAAAATTTATCTAAAGAGAGGAAATATTATGCTTCAGACAGAAGGTAAGCAGTATCATATTCCCGCAGCCCCAGGTGAAGTGGGTAAGTATTGTATTCTTCCCGGTGATCCCGGAAGATGTGAAAAAATCGCAAAATTCTTTGATAATCCCGAATATCTTGCAACAAATCGTGAGTATTGCATTTGGAACGGATATCTCAATGGTGAAAAGGTCAGCGTTTGTTCAACAGGTATCGGTGGTCCTTCAACCGCAATTGCAGTAGAAGAACTTGCGGCAGTTGGTGTTGAAACCTTCATTCGTGTTGGTACTTGCGGTGGTATCGACCTCGACGTTAAAGCCGGCGATGTAGTTATCGCAAACGGTGCGGTTCGTCAGGACGGCACATCTCTTGAATATGCACCTGCAATTTTCCCTGCTGTTCCTTCGACAGACGTTCTTTTTGCACTTTGCGAAGCAGCAAAGAAAGAAGACAGGGACGTTCACGTTGGTGTTGTTCAAGCAAAGGACTCCTTCTACGGTCAGCACAGACCTGCGAAGATGCCCACATCTGCACATCTTCTTGCTCAGTGGGATGCTTGGAAAAAGCTTGGTGTAAAGGCATCCGAAATGGAAAGCGGAACACTTTTCGTTGTTGGCTCGCTTCTTAGAGTTCGTACAGGAGGTGTTTTCTCGGTGGTTTGGAATCAGGAAAGATTTGACGCAGGACTCGATACCGATGACACCCATAACGTTGACACCGAAGCTGCAATTCGCGTTGCTGTCGAAGCAATCAAAAACCTCATCGAAGAAGATAAAAAATAAAAAGCATACCTCATTTTGAAATGGCATAATAATTGTAAAGGCTTAAAAGTTTAGTCTTTGATTATTTTTTAGTTTGATATGATTTTCTGTAAAAATCTTTTTTCACTTATGCCAATTTTCAAAAAATGTAAACTATAATTAGAAATTATATTACTATTATGGATAATTCAACTCATCTTGATTTTTTCAGATAGTTAACATTATACGTATAGTATCATAGGAGGCGTTTACAACACCGATGTAATCATCGCAACAGATCACCTCCAATGGATAACTTTAAGATCCAACTTATGAACTATCCTACGCAATAAAGGGCCGCTTCATTTAGGCGTAGCCGAAAAAGAAGAGTAGGATCGTGAGTAAGTTGCTACTTTAATCACATTGAATTTAATAAGGGCTGAAAATCTTCTTGATTTTCAGCCCTTATGCTATTCTCTATCGGCGTTTTTACGGACAATCAATGTAACAAAGCCATATTAAGACTCTCTGCGCAGAGAGCTGTCGCAAAGCGATTGAGAGAGTGCGGATTCAATTCGTTTTCACATATCTTCTACCGAACTGAATTCTTAATGACCAAGCCACGTTTAGTCTATTTTGTGTAAATATCTATGCAGCCTCAGAAACTTTAATACGGTATGAATTTTTTGGAAGCAAACAGTAACCATCAATAATCTTATTTGCAGTATAGTCTGCGGTGATTATCTTGGCTGAACGAGAATTGGTTGCTTTGACGTTCGTATTGTCTATAACGCTTTCACCGGGTAATGTAAGAGATTCACCATTGCTACAGAATACAATGCTACCGATAAGATCGGTGCGGTATACGGAAATACCTGCCTTTGAAAGTCTTGTCAAAGCATCTGAAGTAGGATGTCCGTAACTATTATCTTCTCCAACGCAAATTATACCGTACTTAGCACCGGTTGCACTAAGGAAAGAGGACGAGCTGGAATACCTGCTTCCATGATGTCCTACTTTAAGAACGTCACAGCTAAGATCAATATTTGGGTTATTAACAAGCTTTTCCTCTATCTTTGAGCTTGCATCACCGGTAAACAAGAACTTATGGCTACCGTACTCAAGCATTACAATGATGGAAGAATCATTTGCATTAGAGGTTCCCGATCCGTCATAAAGAACGGTAAGAGTGAGATACTCGTATGTAAATACCGTACCAACAGCAGGGTTCTTAATAGTCAACCCCTCACTCTTTACGGCAGAGGCAAAGTATTTATATGCATTAGTAGTCTTAGTAAGAGGTGATGCCCACACCTCTTCTACCGCAAAATCCCTAAGAACCTGTGTAAGTCCTCCACAGTGATCCGCATCAGGATGAGTGTTTATCATCAATTCAATGTCATCTACTCCGTGGTCCTTAAGATATCTTGAAACGGTGGTACCCATATTAACTACCCCTGCATCGATAAGAATATCGCAATCGCCAACCTTGATGAGTATGCTGTCACCCTGTCCTACGTCAATGTAGCTTACGTATAGGATTTCGCTATATGCACCATCATCCGACGTCGAAGGAAGTTTATCTCCTTCAGTAGTACCGCAATTAATGCATGTCTTAGGTGCTTCTGTAGTCGCATCCTGCCAATTATGACCGAGAGCAGAAGTTTCATTTGCCCTATAGTTATAGCTACATACTGTACAGGTATAGATAGTATAACCTTTGTCTGTACAACCGGGAGCAATAACAGTTGTAGTGTATTTATGTGATAAAGCTTCTACTATGTTGTCTGTATAAGAGTCATCGCACACATTGCATTTGTACGTTGTATATCCCTCAACTGTGCAAGTAGGGGCAATAACGTAAGTAGAATAGTCGTGACCGAGAGCAGAAGTTTCGTTTGCCACATAGGAGTCCCCACAATCCGAGCAGACGTAGGTTGTATATCCCGACTTGTCACACGTAGGTGATGTCACTATAGCTTTATAGTTGTGTTTAACATCGGTATCTGTGTCATTGGGTTTATCCGGCTCATTTTCCTCTTCGGTTAAATTATCTTCAGAGCCGTTAATGTCCGGGAGTTCGTCATTATCAACAACATTATCCGTAATTCCTACCTTATCAAGAATGTCTCCAAATTCGATAGATCCAAGGGTATCGCATCCCGTAAGGAAGATCATCAAGGATATCAACAATATAATCAGTTTTTTCATTTTATACCCCACAATCATTTATTATGACCTTTTGATTTTATATAATATCACATTTGGATACTAAAGTCAATATTTCCCAATCTTAATTCTTTTGTAGTAAGTTATGACATTATCCGATACACTTGACATTTCCCTATATTTCTGTTAAAATTTAAGCGTATGGCCGGTGTATGTTATGTGAAACATATATATGAACAAAGCGAGGCAATCAGTAAACAGCTAAACACAAGAAAGGAGCCGAAAGAATGGCAAAGAAAAAGAAGAATAACAATTACGTCACAGAAAAAACCGTGGCGGCAAAGGTAGCAAAGGAAGAGGAGGCACTCAAGCTGAAAAAGCAAAAGCAAATCAAGACGATTGCTATCTACTCGGCATCAATTATCGCCGTTCTCGGTATTCTCTTTGGTATACTGTTTGCTGCAGGTGCATTTGATTATCATCCAAAGGGCACGTACGATGTGCTTGTAGAGTTAGGTGACTACGGCTCACTCCACGTTGAGCTTTACGGAAATGATGCTCCCGAAACCGTCGAACACTTCCTCAAACTTGTCGACGAAGGATACTACAAGGGGAAATCTATCTTTAAGCTTATTGACGATCTTGCATATGCGGGTGCTATAATGGAGACAACTCCCGGCAAGGGCATCAAGGGAGAGTTTAGTGATAACGGCTTCAAAAATAAGGTATCGCACACTCGCGGTGTCATTTCCATGGCAAGAGGTGAAGATCCCGACTCTGCTTACGGTCAGTTCTTTATAGTTACAAAGGACTCACCCGAGCTTGATGGTAAGTATGCCGCATTTGGCTACATCAATGACGGTATGGACATTATTGATAAAATCATAAAGGATGCCGAAATAGATGAAAACGGATTGATTAAAGGCAATCAGCCTATTATAACCAATATTTCGAGCCACGCGTCACACAGCCACTAATCTAATTGCAATTAAAAAGGCAGGGGCATAAAGTAATGTGCCTCTGCCTATAGTATTTTATAACAGAAGAAAACTAATAGTAAAGACTATTCCGCAATAACATTGACAAAGTAACAATTTGATGGTAAAATTGTTAGTGTAAATTTTAAAAATCGGAGGTTATATGTCAGAAGTACTCGAAATATGTATGGTACTCGCATTTGGTGCATCCTGGCCGATGAACGTGGCAAAATCCTACAAGGCAAGGAGTGCAAAGGGCAAAAGCATTTCCTTCCTTATTCTTATATTCGCAGGATATGTAGCCGGAATTGCATCCAAGTTTGCAAATGAAGCCTATATGGCAAGCTTTGCCGAAAAGTGGTACGTGCTTGTCTTCTATTTCATTAACATAACTATGGTATCTGTAGATATCGCGCTTTACATAAGAAACAGAAGACTCGACAAGATGGCTGAGGCGCAGAATGAGAATATTTGAAGACGTAAAATACAGCAAAATAGCCAACCCGTGTCATTTCTTAGACCTATATTTACCTGATGGAGAATGCAAAGCACTCTTTCTTTTCTTCCACGGCGGAGGACTTGTCGAGGGGAGCAGAAAAGATCTTTGCCCATCACACCCGTTTGTAAGAGATATGGTAGATGCGGGCTTTGGTGTTGCGAGCGCAGAGTATAGCTTATACCCCGATGCCAGATACCCGGACTACATAGAGGATGCAGCATTAGCGGTAGCTTTCGCAAAGCGCAGTCTATCAGAGTACGTCACCTATGACAAATTGATAGTCGGAGGATGCTCTGCAGGTTCGTATATAACCGAGATGCTCTGCTTTGATAAATCCTTCCTTGAAGCGGTGGGAATATCGAGTGACGAAATATCCGCATATGTGCACGATGCCGGACAGCCTACCGTACACTTTAACGTCTTGAGAGAGCGTGGATTTGATCACCGCAGAATTATAATCGACAAAGCGGCACCGCTTTATCACGTAGGTCTATCTAAGATCTATCCGCCTATGCAGATCATTGTTTCGGACAACGATATGAAAAATCGTCTTGAACAAACCGAGCTGCTTCTTGGAACGCTCTGTCACTTTGGATATGATATGTCAAAGGTCCACTTTTGCAAGACTCACGGCACTCACGTTTGGTACGTTAACGCAATCGATAAAAACGGCAACAGCGAATATGCTAACCTGATAATTCCTTTTATAAAAAGTATTAAATAGCTCAATTTGACAACTACAATAGTCAAATACAAGATAATTTTTGGAGGACAAAATGATAAAAAATGAATTCTTTGAACTATATAATGGTGTAAAAATTCCCGCCATTGGCTTTGGTACCTGGCAGGTAAAGGACGGTGGCGAGGCATACGACTCCACCCTTTGGGCACTCGAGGCGGGCTACCGTCATATTGATACCGCATATGCTTACGGCAACGAGGTGAGCGTGGGACGTGCAATACGCGACTCGGGTATTGCACGAGAAGACGTCTTTGTAACGACAAAGCTCCCATCTCATATAAAGAGCTATGACGGTGCAAAGGAATACTTTAATGAGTCGATGACTGCACTCGGTCTTGGCTATCTCGACCTCTACCTTATACACGCGCCTTGGCCGTGGAGCAATATAGGAGAGGATTGTACTGAGGGTAATATCGAGGCTTGGCGTGCTATGGTTGAGCTTTACAACGAGGGAAGGATACGTGCTATAGGCGTTTCAAACTTTGCAGTAAAGGATATTGAGGCTATCGTAAATGCAACCGGCATTAAACCAATGGTAAACCAGATCAGATACTTTATCGGTAACCGACAAGATGCCATAACCGACTACTGTCAAGCAAACGGTATTCTTATTGAAGCATATTCACCTCTTGCTACGGGAGAGATCGCAAACCACGAAAAGCTTGCTCCAATTGCCGAAAAATACGGTGTAACCATACCTCAGCTCTGTATCAGATACTGTATTGAAAAAAACACTCTCCCCTTGCCGAAATCCGTGCATAAGGAGAGAATTATTGCAAATATCGACGTTGATTTTAAAATTGAGAAAGAGGATATCGATTACCTTGACTCAATCGGAAGAATCGGCGCGGTTAAAGACCTTAGAAGTTAAACGCATCGCTCTCGCGATATGAAGCAGAAGTCTGCCGACTTCTATGAAGCATTTGCTTTGCAAATATGAAGCGGCAACTATGTTGCCATGAAGCAAAGCGCACTCTAACTTCTCCGTGTGGCAAAGCCACGCTTCATAGCCGAAGACTGCTTCATTTTTCATGCACCGGAAGGTGCGCTTCACTTAATAAATAATAATGCCGCACCCACACGGGGTACGGCATTATTATTTTATTTAGTCAGCATCCTTGATGGAGAGGTTTTCTCTGCCCTTCTCGTCCTTGCCGAGATACTTAACTCTTACGGTATCGCCGAGAGCTACGGCATCCTCAACCTTCTCTGTTCTCTGCTTTTGAAGCTTGGAGATGTGTACCATACCCTCCTTGCCGGGAGCATACTCAACGAATGCACCGATAGGAATGATTCTGGTAACAGTACCCTCGTAGGTCTCGCCTACAACGGGCTCAAATACGATAGCATCGATAATAGCCTTAGCCATATCTGCACTTGCCTTATCAACTGCTGCAATGAATACGGAACCGTCGTCTTGGATATCGATCTTTGCACCGGTGTCAGCAACAATCTTCTGGATAACCTTTCCGCCCGAACCGATAACCTCACGGATCTTGTCGGGATTGATCTTCATAGAGATCATCTTGGGAGCATACTCGGAAACTTCTGCTCTGGGAGCGGGGATGGCTGCAAGGATGATCTTGTCGAATATCTCATCTCTGCCCTCGTGAGTAGACTCAAGACCCTGCTTAATGATTGCGGGAGTAAGACCGTCAACTTTAAGGTCCATCTGAATAGAGGTAATACCCTTCTTGGTACCTGCTACCTTGAAGTCCATATCGCCATAGAAGTCCTCAAGGCCCTGGATGTCTATCATAGTATCCCAAGAGCCGTCCTCTGCGGTGATAAGTCCGCAAGAAATACCTGCAACAGGAGCCTTGATCGGAACACCTGCGTCCATAAGCGCAAGAGTAGAACCGCAAACAGAACCCTGAGGGGTAGAACCGTTAGAGCTTACAACCTCGGAAACAAGACGAATTGCATAGGGGAATTCCTCCTCGGAAGGAAGAACGGGAAAAAGAGAACGCTCTGCAAGAGCACCGTGACCGATCTCGCGGCGTCCGGGAGAACGAAGTGCCTTAGCCTCACCGGTAGAGTAACCGGGCATGTTGTAGTGGTGCATATATCTCTTGCCGGTCTCGTCATCAAGACCTTCAAGCTTCTGTCCCTCGGAAAGAGTGCCGAGAGTAGCAATTGTAAGAACCTGAGT
>JAZRAE010000042.1:0-14614 GCA_045634385.1 Eubacteriales bacterium
CGCTAACTTATGCTCCCTCTGCAGGGAGCCTAAATAATTCTTCCCTCGTGAGGTAAGGGGAGATATGTACTTTTCTTTATCTAACTTTGACCGTTTTTCCTTGATATGCGATATATTTTCAAAAATCTCACATTTGCAACAACTTAGCTCAAATTGTTATCTTTTATTTGCAAATAACCCAATTAAACGCATTGAAATGATCTCTTTTCAAAATCACATCACTTTAGAAGACTGTGTTTTAAACTTAGACTTCACTCATTTTTCTATCAAAATCCACTCTGTTTTTTACTTCAAAAAGCCGTTTGTTTTACCTAAGATTTCAATTTAACTTTAAAAAACAACCCATCAAAATGCACAAAAATTTTGCGCGCATATAGACAAAATTAATGAAAATAAATTTAATAGGAAAAATATATAGACCTTTTTTAATCTTTGTGCTATAATTACCTTGTAGTATTATATTTTATATAAATAGATAAATAAAAGGAGAAATTCGTAAAATGAAAAAGGTTTTTTTATTGATACTTGTGTCAATAGTCCTTTTGCTTGCATTCACTTCTTGTGACTCGCTTCCGGATTCGCTTGTTGATAAGCTTCCGGATTCCATAGCAGGTATGCTTGGCGGATCCGATACCGGTGACGAACCCGAGGCAGAGTGCCAGCATCAGTGGGCAGAGGCTACTTGTATGGCTCCTAAGACCTGTACTCTTTGCGGAGAGAGAGAAGGTACTCTTCTTTCTCATAACCTTGTAGATGCGACTTGTACAGTTGCTAAGACTTGTACACTTTGTAATCAGACTTGGGGTGAACCGCTCGGACATAGATGGTCTGCTGCTTCTTGTACAGTTGCAAGAGCTTGTAAGACTTGTGGTGCCGTTGAGAGTGAGGCTTCAGGTCACACTTTTGCCGATGCTACTTGCGAAAAGCCTAAGACCTGTACTCTTTGCAGTGCTACCGAGGGAGAGGCTCTCGGTCACAATTACGTAGCGGTTGTTACTGATCCTACGTGTACTGCATTAGGCAAGACTACGTACACTTGTTCAACCTGTAATGATTCTTACGTTGACGATATCAAGTTGGCACTTGGCCACTTGGATGATATTCAGCTTCCCGGTATGGATGCTACCTGTACCGAGGACGGCTTGACCGCGGGAGTTAAATGCTCACGTTGTAACACTGATACAACACCTCAGCAGGGTATTGAAGCATTCGGTCACAAGGCCACCTCTACCGTTGTAGATCCCACATGTACCGATCCGGGTTATATCGAGTATGTTTGTACCGTGTGCGGACATACCTACACGGACAATGAAGTTCCCGCTCTCGGTCACGATTACGGTGATGCAGCTTGCGGTACTATCGCATCCTGCCAGAGACCCGGCTGCTCCGACGCAAGCGCTGCAAAACCCATTGAGCATGACTTCGCACCCGCTACCTGTACTGCTCCTGCTACCTGTAAGAGAGGATGCGGCGCAACAGAGGGAGAGGCTCTCGGTCACACTATGTCCGAGGCAAGCTGTCTTGCTCCCGCGACTTGTATCAACGGATGCGGACTCACAGAGGGTGAGAAGGATACTCACGTTGTTTCCTTCTCATACGTGGATGATAAGCCTACTTACACTTGTGAGCTGTGTTCTTCCGTATTCAAGCTTGACACTTATTATTACGTAAACGGTGAGGATTATACCAATCTTACACCCGGTAACAATGCCGACCACGGCTATACAGTTGTTGAGAATTCTCATAATCCTCTTATCAAAGAGGATGCCGATGGCAATAAATACTACGAGCTCATCAAGAAAGATACTACCGAGAAGGCAGGACAGCTTCAGTTCTGGATTCCTAAGGAGGATAAGTCAAAGTCAGAGTTCTCCGCAAGTAACGGTGCTACAGGCGCTATTTCCTTCAGACTTAATGCTTTCCTTGATACTAACTTCTCTATGAGAATTGTTGACGGTGGTGCATCTACCGACAGATGGTCTGCCGATTGGAGCATAGTTGAGAACTTCTTCTCTATGACTCCTCCTACTCTTGATGAAGAGAGCGGAAAGGTTATCGTTGACGTAATCGGCTGGAACAGTGCTGTTCTTAAGCAGATTGAGGTTGGTGCAGATAACTTCACCGGTTGGCTTGACATCATTATCGGTATCGAGCTTGATGCAAACAGCGATAGCATCGTTATGCACTATTATATCAATGGTGAGTACTGCAGCTCTCAGGCTAAGGAGCTTACCATTGCTACCGATGCAGTCAACTGCTTCTACATCTCCGGTAACTCTACCGCAGGCGGTAGTGGTATTATGTTTGATGATGTTGTATTCGGCTATACTATTGCGGGTGCTTGGTGCTTTGACGGTCACATTCACGAGTGGACCGCCGGTGAGACCGTATCTCCCGACTGTATTCACGACGGATACACAGTGTACACCTGTTCCCAGGGTTGTATAAAGAGAGATGACTTTGTTTCTTCTTTCGGCCACGTTACCGAGGATATACCCGAGGTAAAGGCTACTTGTACAGAGGGTGGCTACACCGCAGGTAAGCTTTGTACCGTTTGCAACAACGTTGTTGACGGTAAGGATGTAGTTCCTGCTCTTGGCCATACCAATACCGATGAGATCACCGCTCCTACTTGTACTGATGAGGGATATACCACCTACACTTGTACCGTTTGCGGATTTGTTTCTGTAGGTGATGAGGTTAAGGCTCTCGGCCACGACTTCGGCAATGCTAAGTGTACCGACGTTGCGATTTGTCAGAGAGAAGGCTGCGGATTTAATAGCGGCAGTGAGCCTATCGGTCACGATTACGCTCCTGCAACCTGTACTGCTCCCGCAACCTGTAAGAGAGAGGATTGCGGCGCAACAACGGGTGATCCTATACCTCACGATATGCTTCCTTCTAACTGTGTTTCTCCTTCAAAATGTAGCTACGGCTGTGGACATACAGAAGGCGATATTGGTACTCACGTACTTACTCACAGTTATTCTCACTCAACTCTTGAGTTTGTATGCTCCGCTTGTAAGGAGTTCTTTGTTACCGACGATAGCATCTATATGAACGGTAAGAATAATGACAATATGAGCGGTACCGGTAACTCCGGCAACTTTAACGTAGCTACGGGTACTCAGAATCCTGTTATCGTTGACGGTCACTACGAGTTGCTTAACAAAACCGGTAAGTCCGGTCAGATGCAGCTTTGGATTCCTTCCTCCACTACTCACAACAAGCTTTCCGGCTTCTCTAACGAGAATAACGCGGTGGGATTGCTTTCCTTCAAGCTCAATGCATACTTAAACGATGCTAACGGATTACAGCTTAGATTGGCTGATAAGTCTCAGAGCACATACGTTCCTCGTCAGCACTCCTTGATAGCTCTTAAGATGGTTATGACAACGGATGCAAACGGTGTTACTACCACCACTATCACCGGATATGATGACGTAGTACTTGCAACTATTACAAATGAGGATAAGTTCACCGGTTGGATGGATATTGCTATCGGTATTGAGCTTAACTCCGTAACAAATCAGATTACTCTTCATTATTATATCAACGGTAAGATAATTACCACATTCTCCGTGGAAATGCCTATCGTTACCGGCAAGATCAATGCATTCTACTTATCGGGCAAAACTTCTGCACTTGGCAGTGGTATTATGCTTGATGATATCGCATTCGGTTATAAGGCAAACGGCGAGTGG
Source organism: Eubacteriales bacterium (assembly GCA_045634385.1). GTDB lineage: Bacteria > Bacillota > Clostridia > Oscillospirales > CAG-272 > UBA1740. The sequence continues at coordinate 3,705 of JAZRAE010000042.1, forward strand.
AAATTCGACGATTGCGAACACAACTATGAAGCAAAGGTAACCGATCCCACATGTACAGATAAGGGTTACTCCGAGCTCTACTGTCCTGATTGCGGACACAGAGACGTTTCCGATTTCGTTGATGCACTTGGTCACATCGGCGGTGAGGCTACCTGTCTTGATCCTGCTAACTGCGAGCGTTGCGGTGAAGCTTACGGTGAGCCTCTTGGTCACACCGGCGGCACAACTACTTGTCAGCAACTCGCGGTTTGTGAGCGTTGCGGTGAAGAATACGGTGAGCTTGAGCACGTTCTTTCTGAGGCTACCTGTCAGGCAGCTTCGGTATGTAGCGTATGTAACGAGACTATCGGTGACAAGGCTTCTCACAAGATAGTTCACAGATATGCGTTTAACCAGGTTACCTACGAATGTCAATTCTGCGGCGTGAAGTTCAGCTTTGGTACAAATGGCACCGGTTACTTCATTGACGGTACTGATTTCAACAACTTCACACCCGGTCTTGTTTCCGACTATATCACCGAGGGCGGCAGACCCGTTATCAAGGAAGATAAGGCTACAGGCAACAAGTACTACGAGCTTATCAACGATAAGGGTACAGCCAACGGCGCAGGTAAGGCTGAGGTTTGGGTTCCTCACGGATCCGAGCATAAGCTTGAAGGTTTCACGATGGAAAACAACGCGGTTGGTATGCTTTCCTTCAAGGTTGATGCATATATGGATGGTTCGACTCAGGCACCTCTTGCTATCAAGCTTGTTGATAACAGCGTTCGTTCTATGTCCGGTAAGAGCGTATGGACCGATGGTTGTACAAGCGAGATCTTTATGATCAAGGCTCCTATAGACGGTGGTGACGGTACTTACTCCATATCTATCGTTGGTCTCGGCGGCGAGACACTTACAACTATCATCTCCGACTCCAAGTGGACCGGATGGCTCGACGTTAAGATCGGTATCATCCTTGATTCCGCTACTAACAAGATAATTCTTCACTACTACATTAATAATGTATACTGTGGAGCACTTTCCGAAGACTTCGCTATCTGCACCAAGAGAATTGACAGTGCTTACTTCTATGGTTGGTCCAGCGAGATCGGTAGTGGTTACAGACTTGATGATATCGGCTTCGGCTATGCCGCTAACGGCACTTGGAACTTCATTGAACCCGAGGTTCAGTAATAATGATTCTTATCCTATAGGGATAAAATATAAGCTTTAAAATAAAGCTCGTGGGAGCGAAGATGCATATGCAACTTCGCTCCCTTTTTTGTTTTGAGCATAGGAAGCCTTTGTAGCCGACCCCTGCACGTTTAACTCTTATGTCGCTTTTATTTCCACCCGGATGTTTAACTGTTAAGACGCCTTAATATGTCGTCTTCTACATGTTTATCCCTTGGGGTGCCTTAATATGTCGTCTTCAATATATTTAGCCTTTGGGTTGGCTTAATATGTCGTCTTCTACATGTTTATCCCTTGGGGTGCCTTAATATGTCGTCTTCTATATATTTACCCCTTAGGTTGCCTTAATATGTTTCTTGCACGTTCAATTCCGCAGAGCACCTTTTTTATATCGATTTTACTCTGCAGAGTACATTCATAGCACGTTCTACATATTATAAATCCTGCATTTTTCTTAAAATATTTTGGTGCATATTATCCTTGATCGTTCTTTTACAGCCCACATTTATAGTAATTTTTAATCCTATTTTATGCGCTTTTGTATCACTCTGATTTTACTCATTCTCTCAAATAATCTTTGTCTAAAACGCCTAAAAGTTTGTTGCAAAACAACCAAAAAATACCATTCTCGCTTGAAAAATAAAAAGGGGTATGCTATACTAACGATGATAGGAAAATATTGATGTTTTTCTACCTGAAAAATGTAAAAAAGTACCGCCCGAAGATGAAACGGAGGATAAAATATGTTACTCGACGGCGTTTTAATAGGCAAGTTTACAGATGAGGAATTTCTTGTTCATCAGCGAAAATTAAATAAGGAACGTTGTGAAAAGGTAATAGCCAAGATCAAGAAGGATATAAATAATTCCGAGCTTGTAAAAGCGAAGGAAAAGGATGCTGCATTTGCTATGCAGAACAAGTTTGACATTCCCGGATCATGCGGAGAGAAGATATACGTTGGTACACCTCCAAAGTGGAGTGAAATGCACACTAACGATGAGGAAGGTCTGTGGGTGCTTAACAGAACGCACCACTTTAACGAGCTTGCACAGCTCTATCATCTTACGGGCAAAAGTGAGTATGCAAAAAAGGTTCTTTCCGATATGGAAAACTGGATAGACACGTGTCCTTTACCTACTTTACCGACCGATTCATCCACATCAGAGGAGCTCCTTGAAATACGCAAAGTCTTCTCGGGCCTCAATCCATGGCGTTCTCTTGAAGTAGGTATCAGAATGTTCGATTCTTGGAATTATGCCTACGATTGTTTACTTTATAACGAGTTTATGACGCCTCAGCTTCATTCTAAAATAGCGAGATCATTCTACGAACATGCACTTGTACTTCGTGAGATGTCACCGAGATATTGGCCAAATGCTAATCACAATCATTATATTCACGAGATGCTCGGTCTTCTTTTAGTCGCCTGCGTTTTTCCGGACTTCAAGGAGTCGAATGCGTGGCGCGAATTCGCTATTCACGAGCTTAAGAGATGTGCTAAGGCACAGTTTACCGAGGATGGTGCACAGGTCGAGGGCAGCCCAAATTATCACAACGGTTGTCTCAGTATGTTTTTCTCATTTGTTGAGGTTGCGAGGATCTTTGGATTTGAGCTTCCGGATGAAATATTTAACATTTGCCGTAAGGCTACTGATTATCTTCTTGCATCGATATGCCCTGATGGAATTATTACTCCTATAGGTGATACAGGATACAACAAAGTTGCGGAAAACATTATACGTAGATACTACACTTGTTTTGGTGAGCTGGGACCTTGTGCAAAGCTATTTGCCATCCACCACAACCTTGATCCTGATATTGTACCCGAAGAGGTGCAGGCGGCTGCAAGAAAATACGCTTTCAGTGCTCCCGGTGAGGATAACCGTCAGCGACAGATTGACCAGTATTTTGCACGTACAGGATGGACTGATAAGGCGGCACATTTCAGTTTCCTTTGTCATTCACCTGTATTCAACGGTCATTCACACATAGACCCGATGTCCATTACTCTCCATCTTAAGGGGGATCCTGTAATTGTTGATCCTTCCTATTTCACTTATAGAGAGTGCGAGGAACGCAAGCTCTTTAAGTCACCGGAATATCATTCCTGCCTCACTTTTGATAACAAGCATCCTTACGAATACACGGGCAGATGGAGTTTTGGTCCTCAGAAGGAAGGAAAAATCCGTAATTTCTACAGCTTTGGTAATGTTTTTGCCGCCGATGCCTCTCATCACGGCTATGATCCGGACTACCATAAACGTCTTTGTGCACTTATCGGTGACGATATTTTTATCGTTGCAGACGACGTAATAAACATAACAAAGACGGACGTACGTATCTATTTTCATATGGATGATCCTGAGGTTAAGGCACAGGGAAGTGTAGCTTCATCCGAGCGTATTCGTGTGCTTTTACCCGAGGGGGTTAGTGCAGAGATCGAACCTGCAAGAAAGGCGTTGTGCTCGGATATAACTCTCCCGACCTCGCGCATTATTCTCACCGATAAATCACATCAGTCAAGACAGTATCTCACAATATTTACGAAGAGGGATGACATTTCCTCGCCTAAGATTGAGAGGACGTCTGAGGGGTTGAAAATTTCCTATAAGCAGGCAGATGAGGAAAAGGCATACTTGTGGTCATTTACTCAATCTCTAAAAAAGGTATAAAACAAAAAAGTATTATCAGCACATTGTGTGTAGTAAGAAAAAATATGATACTTCAAAATATATTAAAAAACAAATTTACAGACATAGAATATCTTGCTCATCAGCGAGAATTACATAAAGAACGCTTTAATAAATATCTTAAAGATATAGTTAAATATAAGGCTGACACAGAGTATATTGAAAAATGCAAGAATGATGCCGAAAACATAATGAAAAATATGTTTATCCTTCCGGGAACCTGCGGAGAACTTTTCGACGTTGGTACGCCTCCCGCTTGGTGTGAGTGCAGAACGGATGACGAGGAATATCTTTGGCATCTGAATAGGACAGTGTATTTTAAGCCTTTATGTGAACTATACCATTTATCGGGCGAGAGCCAATATGCTAAAAAGGTGCTTGCCGATATGGAAAACTGGATAGACACATGCAATCTCGGACCGCTTCCAAACGAAAACACGACTCGCGAGGAATATGAAAAAATACGTAGATTCTTCAGCGGTCTTACTCCGTGGCGATCTCTTGAAGTAGGCATAAGAATGTTTGATTCTTGGAATTTTGCTTATGAAAGTTTACTTTTTAGCGATTTAATGACGCCGGAACTTCATTCCAAGATTGCTTACTCGTTCTATGAACACGCGCTTGTTCTCCATAAAATGTCACCTATATATTGGCCAAAAGCTAACCATAACCACTATATTCACGAGATGCTCGGACTTCTTATGGTGACCTGCCTTTTTCCTGATTTTTCCGAGTCAGACTCGTGGCGTGAGTTTGCCATTTTTGAGCTTCAAAGATGTGCAACAGCACAGTTTACAAAGAACGGCGGTCAAGTAGAGGGAAGCCCACACTACCATCAGATCTGCCTCAATATGTTCTTTGATTTTATCGCAGTGTCGAGACGGTTTAATGTTGCAGTTCCCGAAAGCATACTTGCAATCTGCAAAAAGGCGACGGAATACTCCCTTGCGGCTATCGGCCCTGACTCAATACTTGCTCCCATAGGTGACTCGCCTTACCGTTCTATCGGTCAGCAGATTTCCGAACAATATTATTCCTGTTTTGGCGAGCTTGGACCGGTTGCCAAGATCTTTTCAATTCACACCGATATCCCAAAAGATATTATCCCCGAGGAAGTGCAGAGTGAGGCTCGCAAACTCGCAGAGCAATCCCCTGCTGAAGACAACTGTCAATATGAAATAGGTCAGTACTATGCTCGCACCGGCTGGAAGCGAGATGATTCTCAATTCAGCTTTATCTGTCATACACCGATATTTAACGGTCACGCGCACATTGATCCGATGTCATTTGTCTTGTATTTGAAGGGAGACCCTGTGGTTATTGATCCTTCCTACTATACATATAGAGAGTGCGAGGAACGCAAGATCTTTAAATCCGCCGAATACCACTCAACTCTAACCTTTGACGATAAGCCACCGTATGAGTATGTGACCAGGTGGACGTACACACCTCAGAGGGAAGGCGGAATACGAAGCTGTTACCGTTTACCGGATGTGTTTGCCGTTGATGCTTCTCATCATTGCTATGAACCCGATTATCACAAACGTCTTTGTGCTTTAATAGGTGACGATGTATTTATAGTTGCAGATGATGTAGCCAATATCACAAAGACTGATGTGCGCATTTATTTCCATATGGATGATCCGAGCCTTAAGATAGAGGGAAATGTAGCATCATCACAGAGCATTCGCGTGCTTCTACCGGAGAGTGTAAGTGCTGTAGCCACCCCTTCGCAGAAGTCCTTACACACCGATATTGTAGTTCCGTCATCACGCATAATTATCACGGATACTTCGCGAGAGTCACGACAGTATCTGACTGTTTTTACAAAGAGAGACGACGTTTCCACTCCATCAATTGAGAGAGTAGGAGATGCTATCAAAATCTCCTATAAGCAGGCAGATAAAGATGTAGCATTTTTGTGGTCATTCAGCAATTCATTAAAAAGGATTTGAACATTTTTTATATACCGCAAAAACATAATGTCGATTTATGTAAATAATAATTGATATTTTTATCTTTTATCACGGCAAGGATGATTTTTTCGTCCTTGCCGTTCCTTTTTTTAAAAAAATGCTTTTGCTGTCAGCAACCTATCTTTGTTTCTGCGTTTTTGAGTGACTGAAAGATGATGTAATCAAATCTTTTTCGGAAAAAATCTACCGCAAAGCAGTTAGGATTTTATTCAAAAAACTCTTACTATCCTTATTTCCCTCTTAGTGAAAGAATATTGATATGTAATCACAAAAACCGCTTGGTGAAAATGACCAATTCCTTTGTGCGTTTTTACCGATATTTTTCTTAAAAATTTTTTTGGTAGATTTATTTTTACAAAAAACATTTCCTTTTATAGTTAATAGTGCACAAAAGAAAACTTGTTATTTGTTTAATGTTAATAAAAATAAAAAATATAGCTAAAAAGTGTAGAAGTTTGTCGTGCCATGTGATATAATCATATGTGGTTCATACTTTATTTAATATTTATTTAAAAAAGGAGATTTTCATTATGAAAAAGGTTTCGTTATTGATACTCGTATCAATGATCCTTTTGCTCGCGTTCTCGTCCTGTACGATCTTGTTTGGCGACCAACCTGATGGTACAGAACATGTACACGAGTTTGGCACAGAATGGATCTACAACGATGAGACTCATTACCGCGAATGTGCTTGCGGTGAGGAGATCGATGTAGCCGCCCATTCAGATTCAAACGTCGACGCACTGTGTGACGTGTGTGGTAAGGAAGTTCCTTTCCCCGATGTTACTTACACAGTAATCGTTAATGCTTCTTATGAGAATGGAGAGTTCTTCTTCGGACATACCGTTCCCGTTAAGCATGGTGACGATGCAGTCTTTGAGATGAAGGTTGGAGTGCAGTATACTCTCAATCTTAGCGTAGGCTCTATCGTTGACGTTGAGACTAACGGCAATGAAAAGATTTACACTGTCAAGGTTGAAAAAGTAACCTCTGACATCAACATTACTGCGAGTGTTACTGTCTGCGCTCACTCTTGGCAGGAAGCAACCTGCGTGACCGCAGCTTATTGTACGATCTGTGGTTATGTAAGCGGTGAGCCTAACGGACACTCTTGGCAGGATGCAACCTGTACCGCGCCCAAGACCTGTTCCGCATGTCAGGCAACCGAAGGCGAGGCTCTCGGCCATACCCCCGGTGCTGAGGCAACATGTACCACCGCTCAGCTTTGTACCGTATGTGATGAGACTCTTGTAGCAGCTCTCGGCCATACTCTCGGTGCTGAGGCAACATGTACCACCGCTCAGCTTTGTACTGTATGTGGTGAGACTCTCGTAGCAGCTCTCGGTCATACCCCCGGTGCTGAAGCAACCTGTACAACTGCTCAGCTTTGTACCGTATGTGGTGAGACCGTCACTCCTGCAAAGGGACATACCTTCAACATTCCCAATCATGATGATACTCACCACTGGACCGAATGTTCTTGTGGTGCAGAGACTGAAAAGGTTGCTCACGACTTCGCAAACGGCGACTGCTCTTGCGGACAGGAAGCACCCGAGTCCGAAATTCCCGAGCTTACCATTGAAGAAGCACTTACCAAGACTCCCTCCGAAGATAAGTATAAGCTCTCCGGTATCATCACCAAGATCACTAATACCACTTACGGTAATATGACTCTTGCTGACGAGAAGGGTAACACTATTGCTGTTTACGGACTCTACATTGATGATGTTAAGTATGGTGAATGGGCTGAACAGCTCGCAGTCGGTGATTACATTACCATTATCACTTACGTGTCCGAGTTCGGAGGAGCTCCTCAGCTTGGTTCGAGCGCATTGCATAACGAGTTTGTTGAGAAGACTGAAGCTTCCGAGGCTCACAAGAATGTCCTTAAGGTTCTTCTTGCTAAGGATGAACTTAAGCTTCCTGTAACAAGCTACAACGAGAGTACACTCGTAACACTCCCCACCGTTGACGGTGTAGAAGTAACCTGGACCGTAGAAGGTGCAGAGCTTGACAACGACGGCAAGCTCGTAATTACTCAGACAAGCTCCGCTCAAACCATCAAGCTTACTGCAAGCATCGCTGCAGGCAACTTCTCTTTGACTAAAGAGTTTACCGTTACCGTATCTGCTAAGATCGAAGGTGACGTTACTTATGAAGACACTACCGTTGTACTCAACATCGCTGATTACGCAGCTGCAAACAATTTGGTAAGCACCACTAAGTATCCGAGTTTCGAGTATGAAGGTGTAAAATTTGTCGCTAATGGTACTGACGCTAATACCGGTAAGTACTATAGCACAGGTGTTGGAACATGGAGATTCTATTCTTCCGGTAACGCAACTCTTACTATAACTGCTCCCGTAGGTTCTACCATTAAGAGTGTAAAGATCAGCTGGAGCGAAGGTGCGCTTAGCTATAACGGCACTGACATTACAAACGGAGTAGCGTTTGATGCATCCGGCACTTCCGTTGTTGTAAACGCAACAGCAAAGACCTTTGTAAGTGAAATTGAGGTTGTTTATACCACTCCTGTTTCCACTCAGCCCTCTTGCGAGCACGCCGAGACCGAGACCGAGACTAAGGCTCCCACCTGTACCGAGGACGGTTACACCAAGGTAATCTGTAAGTCTTGCGAAGAGGTTCTTAGCAACACTCCCGCGAACAAGCTCGGTCACGACTTTACCGGTGCTTGGGTATCCGATGCAACCGGTCACTGGCACGTATGTCAGAGAGATAACTGTGAAGTAACCGACACCAAGGTAGCTCACGATAACGTAGCAGACGATAACAACTGTACTACAGCTGTAGTATGCTCTTGCGGATACGAGCTCAAGGCTGCAAACTCTCATGACTTCTCCGGCTTGCTTGTATATGACGAAACCAATCACTGGCACGTATGTAAGAATGACGGCTGTACCGTAACAGATACTCCCGCAGCACACAACCCCGGTGATGCGGCAACCGAAACTACTGCACAGACCTGTACCGATTGCGGAAAGGTTATTGTTCCTGCCCTCGGACATACTCATAACTACAATACTCCTAACTTCGATGCAAACAATCACTGGACTGAGTGTTCTTGCGGTGACAAGAAAGACATAACACCTCACTCCTATGAAGCAAAGAGTGATGAAAATAACCACTGGAACGAGTGCTCTTGCGGCGCTAAGTCCGATGAGGCAGCTCACGTAGCAGGCTCCGAGTGGAAGAGTGATTCCGAAAACCATTGGAACGAGTGTTCTTGTGGTTATGAAATGAACAAGGCAGCTCACTCTTACAGCACAACAGAGCATAACGATACCCACCACTGGACCGTATGCTCTTGCGGTAAGAAGACTTCAGAAGTTGCTCACGACTTCACTAATGGCGATTGCTCTTGTGGACAGGAAGCACCTGCTCCCGAGTATGAAGAGCTCTCTATCGAAGATGCTCTTAGGTACACATCCGCCTCTGAGGATAAGTACTACGTATCCGGTATAATCACCAGCATTGTAAATACCTCTTACGGTAATATGTACATCACCGATGATAAGGGTAATTCGCTCTACATCTACGGATTGTACCTTGACGGTAAGAAGTACGGTGAATGGACTGTTGAAAAGCCTGTTGTAGGTGATTACATAACAGTTCTTTCTTCCGTGAGTATGTTCAATAATGCTCCTCAGCTTAAGGATGCTGATTATATCTCCGAGTCAGAAGCTTCCGAGGCACATAAGAACGTCCTTAAGGTAATGCTTGCTAAGGATGCACTCGTTCTTGAGTCTACTGTATATAACGAGAGCACACTTGTGACTCTTCCTACCGCTGACGGTGTAGAAGTAACCTGGACCGTGGATGGTGCAGAGTTTGACAACGACGGCAAGCTTGTAATCACTCAGACATCTGAGGAACAAATTATAAAACTTACCGCAACCCTTGCATTCGGCAACTTTAGTCTTACCAAGGAATTTACAATCAAGGTTCTTGCTAAGTCCGAGGGCGGTGAAGCTACCGAATCTTGGCAGCTCGTAACCGATGCATCAGGTCTTAAGGCAGGCGATAAGATTGTTATCGTTGCAAAATACAATAAGGATTCTGTCAATGCTACCTATGCATTATCCACTACTCAAAAGAGTAACAACCGTGTAGCTACTACAGTAGATGTCCTTGACGGTGCTTTAATCATTAATGACAGCGTTCAGGTTATCACTCTTAAGGCTGGTACGAAAGATGGCTCGTTCGCATTCTATGTAGATTCTTATTTGAACTCTAGTGGTGAGTTGGTTTCGACCGGCGGACACCTTTATGCTAACGGCGATTTAAAGAGCAATGGAACTTCTTCTAACAACTACCTTAAAACAGGAAATTCAGGAGATAATGCAAGCTGGGTAATTGATATCAACGCTGATGGCATTGCTTCTGTAATAGCTCAAGGTACTAATGCTAGTAGAACCATGCAGTTCAACTACAATAACGGAAGCCCAATCTTTGCTGCTTACAGATCTGCAACTCAGGTTTCTGTTTCCATCTACAAGCTTACTATCGTATCCACCGAACCCTCTTGCGAGCACACTGAGACCGAGACCGAGACTAAGGCTCCCACCTGTACCGAGGACGGTTACACCAAGGTGATCTGTAAGTCTTGCGAAGAGGTTCTTGAGAACACTCCCGCGAACAAGCTCGGTCACGACTTTACCGGTGCTTGGGTAACCGACGAAACTCATCACTGGCACGTATGTAAGAACGACGGTTGTGAAGAGATCGATGAAAAGGTAGCTCATAGCGGCACCGATGATAACAACTGCGAGACTCCCGTACTTTGCGTATGTGGACACACCATTACCGCATCAAAGACTCACGTATGGGAAAACTGTGAGTGTACCGATTGTAATGCAACCCTTCCTACACTTGGCAAGACAGATAGCTTCGACTTCGCCGGAGAAGATAACTTCAACGCCATTGTAGCAAGCGGCAAGCTTGGTCTCGTTGGATCATTCAGAAACAACGGTGACTCTCACCAGTTTAACGCTGACTCCAACATTCAGTTTATTGCTCCCGCAAACTCCGTTGTGACCATTATCGGTCA
>JAZRAE010000043.1:0-10804 GCA_045634385.1 Eubacteriales bacterium
GCGTTGGTAAGGAACTCACCCATGAGCTTCTTCTCACCGGTGGAGGGGTCACGTGTGAAAGCAACACCGGTACCACAGTTCTCGCCCATGTTACCGAATGCCATTGCCTGTACGTTTACTGCAGTACCCCAAGAGTAGGGAATATCGTTGTCACGACGGTAAACGTTTGCACGGGGGTTGTCCCAAGAACGGAATACAGCCTTAACTGCGCCGATAAGCTGCTCCTTGGGATCGGTGGGGAAGTCAGAACCGATCTTAGCCTTGTATTCAGCCTTGAACTGATTAGCAAGCTCCTTAAGATCCTCAGCGGTAAGCTCAACGTCAAGCTTAACGCCCTTTTCTTCCTTCATCTTGTCGATAAGCTCCTCGAAGTACTTCTTGCCGACTTCCATAACAACGTCGGAGTACATCTGGATAAATCTTCTGTAGCAGTCGTAAGCCCAACGGGGGTTGCCGGACTTAGCAGCCATAACCTCAACAACCTCTTCGTTAAGACCGAGGTTAAGGATGGTATCCATCATACCGGGCATGGATGCACGAGCACCGGAACGAACGGAAACGAGAAGGGGATTCTCAAGGTCGCCGAACTTCTTGCCGGTTACTTCTTCCATCTTTACGATGTATTCCATGATTTCAGCCATGATAGTGTCATTGGTCTGACGGCCGTCCTCATAGTACTGTGTGCAGGCTTCGGTAGAAATAGTGAAGCCCTGGGGAACAGGAAGACCGATGTTGGTCATCTCTGCGAGGTTAGCTCCCTTACCACCAAGGATCTCACGCATGGTTGCGTTACCCTCGGAGAAGAGATAGCAATACTTGTTTGCCATTGGTTTGTCCTCCAAAATATAAATTTTTTTATAAAAAACTAAGTATTTCTCTGTCGCATAGCCTCATAATGGACGTAATATCCGAAAAAAGGCGCGACAAAGGAACGCGCACACGCACGTATCTCGGTAAGTATATCATAAAAAACTGTAAATTTCTATAGTTTTGAGAAAAAAAGTAGAAAAAAAGCCTAAAAAACAACTTTATTTACAATTTGTTCATATAATATGTGTGAAATATATAAAAAAGAAGAGTTTAGTTGTTTATAGTGACTATTTTAAATGCAAAATGCAAAATATTTACCCCTCCCCCTTGGGGAGGGTGGCGGCGCAGCCGACGGGTGAGGTTGAGCTTACACAAGTTAAAAAACGGCTCGCAAAAAGCAAGCCGTTTAAAAAGCATATAAAATTACGAAACGCTGATGAACCAAAGGAAAATATAGAGAAGGATTATTACGGGAGATGCAAGAAGGGCGATAAAGATACCTGTGGTAATCTTATCCCAAATCTCGCGCATACGTCTTTTCTTTGCCTGTTCATCTGCAAAAGCCTGATCTATCTGTATTTCCTTTACAACCTCACCGGTGTAGTCAACATCTATCTCTTTTGCATTTTCTTCTATTACTTCATCGGTAGGCTCGGGCTGTAATTCCTTTACCTCTTCTTCGGTATAGTCAAGCTTCTTATCTTCCATTTGATACCTCCTATTGGCGGTTTTTGTTTTAACAACAGTATTGTAGCATAAAAAAACACGCAAGTCAAGGATAAGGTGCAAAAAATCTAAATATAATGAAAAAAACTTGGTTTCCTTGACTTTTAAAAAGGAAAATGGTAGAATTTAATCAGAAACGTAAGGGGGCAGAAAATGAATAATAACCTACCGGTTGAAATTGAAAGAAAATACGTGATAAGAATGCCCGATATTGACGAACTCAAAAGGCAAGACGGTTATTCGGTCAGTAAGATCGAACAGACATATCTCGACTCCGAACCTGCTGTCACCCACAGAGTCCGCAAGAGAGTATACAAGGACAAAATCGTATACACCGAAACCAAGAAGGTAAGGATTGACGAGATATCCTCGTTTGAGGACGAGAGAGGTATAGACGAGGCAGAGTATCTTTGCTTGCTTCAAAAGATCAAAAGCGGCACTCGTACCCTTACAAAAGTCCGTCACACGTTTGCGTTCTCGGGACAGATGTTTGAGGTGGATATCTACCCCGAATGGACACACAGTTGCATTATGGAAACAGAGCTTGAGACACGTGATACAAGCGTCGATATGCCACTGTTTATCAGTATGATCAAAGATGTCACCGGTGAGAGAAAATACTCCAACGCCGCGATGTCGCGCGAATTCCCGGAGGAGCTAATCTTATATAAATAGCGATAAATGACAATGATTATTGTCAAAATACACCGTTAATTGATCATTTTGACATAACGAGATTCAGCAAAAAAATATATAAGATCAAACCTTATATATAAAAAGCTCAGCATAATAAAAGCATTTTTACTTAACGAAAGGAGAACGGTATGAAGTATTGTTTAAAACTAATTGCCACGTTGTGTCTTTTCTCTCTTATGCTTTCTCTCCTTGTCGGCTGCGGTTACCTCGGATATCACGGAGAGCACAAGGGTGCATACACGCTCGTTTATTCCCAGGTTCCCGATATATTGGGAGCGCGTGAGGTTGTTGCCCTTCACAATCCTCAGGTTTTGCTTTTAGAGGAAGATTCCTTTGACAGGGGTCTGTACCTTTATTACGAGGATTCCGACGGAATGCTCACCGCTGCCATAGTTCAGCGCGAGACAAAGGATTTTGTTTATTACTACCCGGAGGAGTCCACTCTTTCATTCACGATTCCCGACAGCATGTTCGATATTGATAATCCCGAGCTTTCCGAGGAAAGGCTTAAATCTCTTTTTGATGAGTTTTGCACCGACGAGGCTTTGACACAATTCAAGGCGCAGAACGATTGGGATCTATCGATAAACGAGCAGAAGCTTGAGAAAGCTCCGATAACCTCTCCTGTGCTGATATACCGTTGGTCGCACCGCGGGGACGGTATCAGGGTCAACCTTCAAGAGAGTGATTGGACCGAGGTTATGGCCGAGGTTGCTATACAAAACGGTCACGAGATTACCGATGATAATAAATACACTGTGTATTTGAGCTACGTTTCGTGGATGGCTGACGATGATTACGGCCGCAGCCTTTATTACGTTGATGGTCGTTATTACGTATATGGTGATAAAGAGGATTATAACATCAGCAGTCGTTGCTATTACCTTGAAATGGTCGCTATCACAGATCCCGACGGTTCGTTTGATCCCGATACGTTTATGATGGAGCTTAAGGATAAGGCGAATTATCAGAGCGTCATTAAGGAACTTAAGCAACTTCACGGCTGGAATAAGCCTTTAGAGGAGGTGGGGGAGTAATGAAGAATACTAAGATGCGTATTTGTGCACTGATATTAGTGCTTGTACTGTCACTTACTGCGCTTTCCTCTTGCATATATCCCGGGTATATGGGTGAATACCCCGAGCTTTGCTCGGTGGCGTGGGCAAACCTCGTTGATATAATCGGGCATTGGAGTGACGGTGAGATGCAGGGCGGTCCGTTTGTTGACGTCCTGGAGACCGATTCCTATGGCAGAGTCCTTTTCAGCTATTGGGAGCACCAGTACGTTGGTGACGCAAAAAGCGGCTACCTTGAGTGCGTTTATCTTATGGTGATGCAAAAGAAGGATGATCTTAACGCATACTACTATCCCGAGGATTGCTACTACTGTGTAAAGGTTGGCGTAGACGAAATCGAGCATTCTTACGATTCCGACGTTGTTGAGCAGCTTAAGCTCCTTAACGATTGGGATAAGCCGATCGATACTGCCAAGTGCGCCACTACCGTGATCGTGAACAAAAGACCCGAGGGTATAATTGAAAACGCAGAAGACGATCAATTTCTCGAGGGCGTTATTCAAAGATATCACGAACGCTCGGGAAGATATATCAGCCCGAAGAATATCAGCTTTGTGGATTATGCTCGCTTTGTGACGTCTGACAGATACGGCAGAGAGCTGTGGACGGTTTACACAAGCTTTGAGGATCATACAGAGAAAATGATGATCGATTATTCGTATAAATTCCTCATTGTTTTTATGCCCGACGGAAGCTGTGACGAGTCTACCGTGATCATGCTCGATGATTCATTCAACGCACAAAAGCAGGTAAAGCTCATAAAGGATAATAACGGTTGGGATAATCCGATAGAATAAAAACAAAAGTCTGACTACGTGCCCCGAAGCATCAAAGTCAGACTTTTTTCTAACTATAATTTACTTATGATAGCGTTTTCCTGCCAAAATGGTGAACGAGCGGTACACGGATTCGAAGAGGATCACCTTCATAAGCTGGTGAGGGAAGGTGAGCTTTGAGAAGGAGAGGCGTACGTCGCACTCGCGCTTGACCCTATCGGACAGACCGTAGGATGAGCCGATGATGAAGGCGATCTTTCCGCCTCTGTCGTTGCCCTCGCCGATAAGTTTTGCAAGCTCCTCCGAAGAGTACTGCTTTCCCTCAACGCAAAGAGCGATCTTAAGAGAATCCTTCGGGATTGCGGCAAGAATCTTTTCCGCCTCGCGCGATAGGGCAGACTCGATCTCTGCGCGGTTGTCCTCGTTATTGATGCGTTCTTCCTTTAGCTCGATTTCCTCGACTCTTGCGTACTGCGAGAGCCTTTTTTTGTATTCGGCTACCGCCTCACGAAGATAGGACTCCTTAAGTGTGCCGACGGTTATTATCGTTACGTTAGCCATATTTACCTCTTTATTCTTACGAGCTTAGATAGGCCGTTTGCGAGTGCCTCACAAAGTGTATCCACGTCCTCGTCTGTGTTAGAGGGAGAGAACGAAACACGGATCGAGCAGTCTGCTTCATCACTCGTTCTGCCATATGCGGTGAGGGCGGAGGAAAGATGTCCGCCATTTGACGAGCAAGCAGAGCCGCTTGAAACAAATATACCCGCTATTGAGAGGTAGTGAAGCATGGTTTCACTCTTTATTTGTGGAAGTGTAAGGTTGAGAATATGAGGTGCGTGAATTTTCGGAAGTGTGATATCGATTTCGGATAATCCGTCTTCGGTAGAGATCTTTCTGATAAGTCTATCCCTGAGGGCATTCATCTTGTTGATCCTATCCGAGAGCTCCGAGTGGGCAAGCTTTGCAGCTTCCGCGAAAGCGGCTATACCGGGAACGTTCTCTGTTCCGGAGCGAAGACCGATCTCCTGACCGCCGCCGTGAACGATGGGAGCAAGTCCGCGTTTTTTAATAACGTCCTTATCAATTATAAGTGCGCCGACGCCCTTCGGTCCTTCGATTTTATGAGATGAAATTGTGATAAGATCTGCGCCAATTCCCGCCTTGGTAAAGGGGATTTTCATATAGCCTTGGGTGGCATCAACGTGCAGTATTGCCTCGGGACAATTTTGCTTCATAGCGCGTGCAATTTTCGGGATGTTGTATACCGCTCCGGTCTCGTTATTTACCATCATAACGCTGACGAGGATAACATCGGGGGTGAGCTCTCTGTTTAATTCATCAAGATCTATTTTGCCGTTTTTTGTTGATAACGTAGCAACCTTGAATCCTTGTTTCTTAAGTTCAAATATAGGCTTTGAAACAGATGCATGCTCTCCGAGTGAAGTAATTATTTTTGCGCCCTTTTTGTATCTCTCCTTAGAGAATGCACGTCCTATAATTGCGATATTATTCGCTTCCGTGCCGGATGCGGTAAAGACGATTTCTGCGTCCTTTGCCCCTAAAGTGTTAAGTATAGTTTGCTTTGCGGCGGTTAAAACGTGCTCTGCGTCATTGCCAAGAGAATGGAGTGATGAAGGATTTCCCCACAAATTTTCGGAAACCCTAACGTACTCAGCCATCGCCTCGGGGCGAATTTTAGTCGTTGCCGCGTTGTCAAGATAAATCTGTTTTTCCATCTTAGTAATCTATTTTTTTAAGTACGATCTTCATCTCGTCAAGATGCTTTTCGTAGTTCTCCTCGCTTGCAATGTATGTGAATACGTAGCCGTTTACCGCGGACTCAACGATGAGCACTTGGTAAACGTGATATTTGGTTCCCTCAAAGGTGTAGGCGTACTCATATGCGAGTGCCCAGTTTGTACCCTCAAGCGTGATCTGTTTAGCAAGCTCAATTTCGCGTAAGGATGATACAATCTCGCCGCTTTCGGGATCTGTGATCTTGTCGCAGAAGGAACTTATGTTTTCCTTTCTTGCCTTCCAGTAGTCCTCGTTTGTTACTCCTGTATAGGTAGCCTGACTCATTGTGATATTGGTGCCATCGGCGTGACTTACGCTCACAAGAGCAGATGAATAATCCACCTTGTAGCTATCGGGAACGTACATATCAAATCCGGCGAGTGTTTTGTCGCTTACGAGTATGTATCCGTCCGAGTCGCGTTCATATTCTGGAGAGGTTGGTGTGCCGCTTACCTTATCCGTAAACTTAAAGGCATCTATGCTTGCGCTAACCTTTTCAAGATAAAACTCATAGTAGGTCTTATCCTCGGTGTAATCTTTGTTGTTTGCAGTGTAGGTAAAGATGAAAAATCTGCCCGAGTACTCAACGAAGATCTGCATACAGGTGTAGCTGATCTCCTTGTATGTATAGGTGTAAACGTATTTTTTGCCGCTTGCGTTCCCGAAGAGAGAATCGTCGCCATTTACCGTTACGTTTATCTCGTAAGGAAATTTACCTTTCTCGGATTCAAAGTATTCTTCAACCGTACTCGCGGGTTTCTCCGCCTCGACAAAGGTCATAGAAGAATTATCTATTTTTGAAACGTAGGTGCAGGCAATATTACCGACGTTTGCCACGGTCCACTCCTCCGGACCGTAGAAGTAATACCCGAGACTCTCATCTCCCATTACAAGCCGCATTCCGTCGGGGGTGCCGTCGTCTTTTTTGCAGGATGTAAGAAGGAGAGAAGAAATAATCGTTATGAAAACAAGAAGTATTGAAATGATCCTTTTCATTTTTTCTCCGTTTCTTTGGTACGTTGATCGTACATTTTCTTTGTTTTGTTATATTTTTGATATATATTCCTTGAAAAATTTGCCCCTTTGAATATAGTTTTCAAACTCTCCGTAACTTGTTGCCGCAGGTGAGAGCAGGACGGTATCTCCGCTCTTTACGTCTGTCAAGGCGTAGTCGATAGCCTCAGCGAGATTTGAAAAGCTGTCGTGAGGTATTTTTGAAAGCTGCTTGTCGGAGTCGATGAATTTCCGCATTTCCTCCGCAGCCTCGCCATAGAGCGATATCTTCTTCGCATATCTTATGAGGGGGACTCTCAGAGGCTCAAGCGGAAGTTTTTTACTTCGCCCGCCGAGTATAATATTTACCTTTTGCCCAAGTCCCTCGAGTGTTGTGCGTGTTCTCTCGGGCGTCGTATCTATCGATGAGGAGATATATTTTATACCGTGAGCGGTAAAGCATTCACATCTTTCTCTAAGACCGTCAAATTCGCGCGCCACAGCCATAATGCGTTCCTTATCCGCATAACCGATCGACATAGCTATGGCAGAGCAAAAGTTTGTTATGTTATGCTTCTCACTTCTTTTTACCTCGGATATAGGGATCAATATCTCGTTATCAAACAGTATATGCCCGCGCTCGAGTGTCACAGTGTGCTCGGTCTTGTACTTCTTTATGATCTCTTGGTGAGTCAGTCTTGTTGAAATCAGACAGAAGGAGTGTGTATGCCTTGCCTCATCTTCCGAAACCTCGTCACACAGATTTAGTATGGGTTCGTCGGCGTGGCGTATCAAAGTTAGCTTTGTATCCCGGTATTCATCAATGTTCTCATGCCAATCAAGGTGATTTGGCGTAACATTAGTGAGTAATGCTCGTGTGCTGCTCGGAATGGAATAGCGTAGAGTAAAGCTTGATAGCTCAAGCAAAAATGCCTCGCTATCTTTATTTGCAAGAATAAGCGGTGTCCCGATATTTCCTCCCGAGAATAGGGTAGGGAATTGGTCACGAAGCATTAATGAAGTGAGCTGCGTCGTAGTGCTTTTGCCGTCCGAACCGCTGATAGAAAATAACCTTTTCGGCTTTGAACGAAAGAGAAGATCGTAGTCTGTTATGACCTCTGAATGATGTGGTATTGTTAATCCTTCGCGCCTTACTGAAGGGGAAGGAATGAGTACATCCTCGTATAAATTTAAGAAGGCGGCATCGCCACTGTATACCTTCACCGAACTCGGAAGACTCTCGCACAAAAGCCTGTTTTGTCTTACCGTCAGCTCTATGTTTTTAAGCGGTATGAGGGCATCGAAAATTAGGCGATTTGTCCCGCCAAAGCCGAGAAGTGAAATGCTTATAGGACGGTTTTGTTTATTCCCTTTAGCTTTAATAAATTCATATAGAAGATTTTTCATAATCTACTCCGATAGCGGAGTACATACATCTCCACTATATAATTATAAATATTTTTGAGAAAAAAGCAAGGGCAAGGATATAAAATTTACAAAAAGATCATAGGAAAAAACCAAGCGCTGATTTTTGCTTTATGATGAAAGATGCTTTTTCTCGTTGTAGATTATATGAATGGGAGGATGTATATATGATTTTAAAGTGAAAAAGAGATAGCTGCTTTAAAAGTATTTTTTTAATGTTACAGGATAAATACATAATATTGACAACTAATACTGTCAAATATTGCAAATAAAACACAATGAGCAGACATTTTTGTCTGCTCATTGAAAGGGTATGGTTGCTTCACGAATACATATACCGTTTATGGCATTTTGCGTTTTTACCGTGTCGTATGGAAAAAAGCAAATATGTTTCGCTAAGCTAAAAGCTAATAGAGTGACTGAGTTTGTAAGCCGGGTTCTGTACGCCTTAAGGCGCAGCAATCATCTATCTTCACTTAGCATTACTGCCAAGTTCAAGCCTTGCGGCTCTGCCACCATGAAACGTCGCGAGCAGCTCGTCGGGACTGATCCCGAATATCAAGGTGTTGCATCGGATAGGGTTTACAGCGGATCTATGTTACCATAGAAACGGGTGAGCTCTTACCTCGCCTTTCCATCCTTACCACGATTGCTATAAGGAGCACAGACCAAATTCCTTCCTGCGGCAAGAATTTTATCTGACGTTTTTTATCTTGACGTATGAAAATACGCCTATCGTCTAAAACACATATTCTGTACACTTTATAACAATCATGGCGGTTTATTTCTGTTGCACTTTCCCGCGGGTCGCCCCGGGCGGACGTTATCCGTTATCCTGCTCTGTGATGCCCGGACTTTCCTCACGATAATACCTTTCGGCACCATATCGCGCGATTGCCCCGCTCAGTCTCAAGTATTATACATTATTTTTTTCGCATTGTCAAGTTTACGTGAGCTCTATTTCCTCTTTTATTATATATATTTTTGCTTTTTGACCCGCAACTCTGAGCATTTTGGCACTAAAATATCCAAAAATAGAATAAAATTAGTGAAAAAATTAACAATTCTTGATAAAGTTCAGAAAAATTGGCTAATTCTATTGCAAACTTGATAAAACTGTGATAAAATGATTGTTGGCGAGAAACGAGCTTTCTTGCATTAGTAAGATTTTAATTAAAAAAATTATATTTTTGGAGGAATTTTCAAAATGGCAAAGAATGTAAAAGTTGCGATTAACGGCTTTGGCCGTATTGGACGTCTTGCTTTCAGACAGATGTTCGGTGCTAAGGGTTATCAGATCGTTGCTATCAACGACCTTACCAAGCCCTCTATGCTTGCTCACCTTCTCAAGTACGATACCGCTCAGGGTCGTTACGACGGTCACACCGTTGAGGCTGACGACGAGGCAGGCACCATCACCGTAGACGGCAAGACCATCAAGATCTACGCTGAGAAGGACGCTGTTAAGTGCCCCTGGAAGAAGAACAGAGTTGACGTTGTTCTCGAGTGCACCGGCTTCTACTGCTCCAAGGAGAAGTCCATGGCTCACATCAAGGCAGGCGCAAAGAAGGTTGTTATCTCCGCTCCCGCAGGCAACGACCTCAAGACCATCGTATTCGGCGTAAACGAGCAGAACCTTAGTGTTGATGATTAGATCATCTCTGCTGCTTCCTGTACCACCAACTGCCTTGCTCCTATGGCAAAGGCTCTTAACGATGCATATCCCATCCAGTCCGGTATTATGACCACTGTTCACGCATACACCGGCGACCAGATGATCCTTGACGGTCCTCACAGAAAGGGCGACCTCAGACGTGCTCGTGCAGGCGCACAGAACATCGTTCCCAACTCCACCGGCGCTGCTAAGGCTATCGGCCTTGTAATCCCCGAGCTCAACGGCAAGCTTATCGGCTCTGCACAGAGAGTTCCCACCTGCACCGGTTCTACCACTATTCTCGTAGCGGTTGTTAAGGGTACTGACGTTTCTAAGGACGGCATCAACGCTGCAATGAAGGCTGCTTCCAACGAGTCCTTTGGTTACAACACCGACGAGATCGTATCCTCCGACGTTATCGGTATGCGTTACGGTTCTCTCTTCGATGCTACCCAGACCATGGTTGCAAAGATCGACGACGATACCTATCAGGTACAGGTAGTTTCTTGGTACGACAACGAGAACTCCTACACCTCTCAGATGGTTCGTACTATCAAGTACTTCGCAGAACTCGCTTAATCTGACGCTTTATATAGGCACAGACCAAAAGGGACTCACGTCTTGTGAGTCCCTTTTTAGCGCACGAAGCTCCTCGACGTATTCATATACGCCTTCGGTCGCTTCGCGCACTTCTGCACCAATCTAAAGCGCCACCTTAAGCGAGTTACACTCGCATGCTTCTGCTAATCTGACGCTTTATATAGGCACAGACCAAAAGGGACTCACAAAATGTGAGTCCTTTTTTAGCGCACGAAGCTCCTCGACGTATTCATATACGCCTTCGGTCG
>JAZRAE010000044.1:0-35345 GCA_045634385.1 Eubacteriales bacterium
TCGATGCTTTCGGTAACGTATTTCACGGCTTGCCCCTGCAATTCCGTTGCCCTTTCAATCTTGTCAGCAAAGCTATTGGGATTCTTACCTATCCCAAATACACGCTTAAATATCGACATGCGCACCTCACAAAATAACGCTCTTGCTCATCAAAAGTCCTTTTTCTGCAAATATTCTACCACATAATCCGCGATAATGGAATACTTTTTCCAAATTTTGAAGGTATTTTTAATAAAAAACAATTTTTTTAAACTTTTTTTCAAAAAACTATTGCATTTTATAAATAAAAGTATTATAATAGTAGCAAAGTGGGGATTAATGGAGCAAAGTTACTCATTTTCCCTTGTTTTTACACAGATAATTCAAAAAAATACATGAAAGGAGAGCAGGATGTCATTTGTAGGTTCATTCAAGCACTCGCTTGACGCTAAAAAAAGAGTATTTATACCCGCAAAATTTCGCGAAGAGTTGGGCGATGAATTTTATATAACCCGAAAATTTGACACTTACCTCTCCGTATATACCGCCGAGGATTGGGAGATCTATGTTGAAAAGATTCAGCAGCTCCCCGAAACTGTTGCCCTCGAAGTACAAGAGTTCCTTCTCGGCATTGCACAAAAGTGTGTTCCCGACTCCAACGGACGTATAGTCCTCGATGAGAAATTGGCAGAACACGCTCAAATAAACAAAAACATTGTTTTCGTGGGCGGAGGACGTCAGATCAGAATATGGTCCGAAGAAATCTGGAATGAACGCGAAAAGAACAGAGATCTTGAAAAAATCAGAGAAACAATGTATCAATACGGACTATAATAGCAAATTGAAAGGAAAGGATTATGTCGAATATCAATTTTTCACACACTTCCGTTCTCCTTTTCGAATGCATTGAGTCTTTAAATATCAGAGATGGTTTTACATATGTCGACTGCACTGCCGGTGGCGGCGGACACTCGCTTGAGATTGCAAAAAGAATGGGACCTAATTCCCGTCTCATCTGCTTTGACAGAGATAAAAACGCAATCGCCGCGGCAACCGAAAGACTTAACGACTATCTTGACAAAGTAACCTTTGTAAACGATAACTTCTCTTCCCTTGGAGCTGTTCTTCGCGAAATGAAGGTAGACAATCTCGGTGGTGTTCTTGCCGACCTTGGTTGTAGCTCACATCAGTTCGATGTTCCCGAGCGTGGCTTTAGCTATATGCACGATGCTCCGCTTGATATGAGAATGGACACGGATGCTCCGCTTTCCGCTTATAACGTAGTTAATGAATATTCGGAAAACGATTTAAAAAGAATAATTTATGATTACGGCGAGGAGCGTTTTGCTCCCAAGATTGCATCCGCAATCTGCCGTGCAAGATCGGACAAGCCAATTGAAACAACGAAACAGCTCTCAGATATAATAAAAGGAGCTATTCCGGCAGCATCAAGAATAGATGGACCTCATCCCGCAAAAAGAACATTCCAAGCCATTAGGATAGAGGTAAATGCAGAGCTTGATGCAATTACACCGGTTATTAAAGCTGCCGCGGCAAATCTAAATGAGAGCGGTAGAATTGCTATTATTTCCTTCCACTCATTGGAAGACAGACTCGTAAAGCAAACATACAAAGAATTGTCACGCGGATGTACATGTCCAAGAGACTTCCCTGTTTGTGTTTGCGGAAATAAACCATCAATAAAAGAAATAACAAGAAAGCCGATTCTTCCAACAGAGGAAGAACTCACCGTAAATCCGCGTTCGAGAAGTGCAAAACTCAGAGTTGCGGAGAAGATATAAAAGGAGATTTAGAAAATGACTTCGGTAATGAATCCATATGATGCTTTATACACTAATTTAAAAAATCAGTTTACAGTAATATACAATGGCGCGGAGTGCACAGTTGGCGATTTTATGCTTATGAAGGCTAACAAGAGATCTGAGTCTTCACTGCCCATTGCCACAACTGCAAAGAACACATCCCTCGCTACAATTGTTGAATATGTAAACGACAAGCTGACCGTTAAAAAGGCACCTGTTAAAGATCAGACAATAAGAAGCTTCCCCTTCCGTACTTCTGTTTCTGCTCTCTTGTCCGCAACAGCAGCTTGTGCGCTTGTTCTTTCCTGTGGTATATTCTCTCTTTCCGGTGCAAACGGTACAAATGTTCCTCATACTGCCGAAAAGCCGGAGGTTGTATACGAGGAAACAATGACTCCCGAAGAAGTAGAAGAGAACGTAATTTACGATACAATCATCAAAGAATGATTTTTTCCTACATTAATTTAATAATACAAGCATATTATATAGCGATAGCCCTTAGTGGTTATCGCTATATTTTATTTATAAGGAAAGAAAGATGCTAAAAAGTGATATAAAGTTAAACAAAAATGCAACAATTCGCCGCTCATCAATTATACTACTCTCCCTCGCACTTATAGTATGTTTTTTGCTTTTTAACATTTTAAAACTTGACTATTTTCTTTACGACTATTATAGAGAAAAAGCTTTCGATCAAATAACAACAACCTCAACCTTAAAAGCAGAACGCGGAAACATATATGATTCTAATATGAATCTATTGGCAACAACGAAAACTACTTGGCGCATTTTTATCTCTACAAGAGAAATAAAGACGAAGAGCAAAAATGATAACATTAATTATGCTGAAATTATTTCCAAAGGACTTTCGAAAATTCTTTCACTTGACAATGATACATTAAACCAAAAGATAACCAACAGTAACCAGCTTGACATCACAATAAAAAAATCGGCAAATGAAGAAGAATATTTATCGGTAGTCAATTTTGCAAAGCAAAACGGACTTGAGGATCTTATTTTTACCGAAGCACAAACCTCAAGATTTTATCCCGAGGGGACTCTTGCCGCACACGTACTCGGTTTTACAGGCAGCGACAATCAAGGTCTTTACGGACTCGAATACTCATATAACTCCGTTCTTGCAGGCAAGGATGGTTACTACACATATGCAAAAGATGCAGCAGGTAATGCGATGCCGGGAGATTATAACGGAGTGTCAAAAGCAATTGACGGATATAGTATTGTTACCACCATTGATTCTTATGTACAGGAACAACTCGAAAGTCAACTTGAAATCATACGCGTTAATCATTCTGTAGAAAATAGAGTCACGGGAATCGTAATGGATACAAAAACCGGTGCAGTACTTGCCATGGCTACATCGTCACCATTCGATCCAAACAGTCCATTTGAGCTTGATGATCAATCGATAGAGAAATTAGAAAACATCGGCTTAATTCATGGCAGTAAAGAATATTCAGATTATAAAAATGAATTAATGCAAGTTATGTGGTCAAACAAGGCAGTTAGTGAAACATACGAACCCGGATCAACCTTCAAGATTATCACAGTTTCCAGCGCACTTGATCTCGGTGTTGTAAAAACGTCGGACACCTTCTCGTGTAATGGATACCATACGGTAGGCGGATGGCGAATAAAATGTCATAAAACTACCGGACACGGACATAATTTCTCGCTCGCATATGGTCTACAGATGTCCTGTAACCCAACTATGATGACAATCGCAGAACGCATTGGTGCAGAAAATTTTTATTCCTACGTTGAAAAATTCGGGTATCTTGAGAAAACCGGTATTGATCTGCCAAGCGAAGCCTCAACAATATTCCATAAGCTGGAAAACATTGGTTCAACCGAACTTGCTACATCTTCATTCGGACAACGCTTTAAGGTAACGATAATCAATCAGTTGACTGCTATAGCGGCAGTTGCAAACGGAGGTAATCTGGTTGAGCCATACTTAGTATCAAAGGTAATTGATTTGGATGGTAATACAGTCTACGAACATCAAACCGTCGTAAAAAGAAATGTTATTTCGGAAGACGTCGCAAAAACCGTTTCCAATATGCTCGAAGAGGGTGTCAGCGGTGATGGCGGAGCTAAAAATGCATATGTAGACGGATACCTTGTTGCTGCTAAGACCGGCACATCACAGAAATTTGACGTTCTTGATGCAAACGGAAATTCTTACCTCAGGATAGGATCAACAGTTGCTTATGCACCATCCAACGAAAGCGGAATTGCAGTAATAATTGTTGTAGACGAACCGCAAAGCCAAGTTAAATACGGTTCGGTTGTCGCAGCGCCATATGTATCTGATTTGCTTGCAAATATTCTCCCCTATCTCGATTACAACTCATCCACTCAAAGATCGGAATATTCTGTTGGAAACTATATCGGGGCAAGCATCGACTCTATAGTCGAAAATTTTAAGAAGGATGGCGTTAATTACACAGTAATTGGAAATGGTGATAGAATAATAGATCAAATTCCAAAAGCTGATATTTCAATCCTTAAATCCGTCTCAACAATATATTTATACACGGAAAAGCGTGAGGAAGAATATTCCATTGTCCCCTCTGTAGTCGGAATGTCTGTCAAAGAAGCGAATCTTCTTCTAACGAATTCGGGCTTAAACGTTAAAATAATCGGTGGATTATCCGATAATTGCACCACTTTAACGGTTACGTTTCAAAATCTTCCGGTTGGCGCAAAGGTTGAAAAAGGAAGTGTCATAACCCTGACCGTTTTCGGTACAGACTTTGAAGATTAGGAGGTACTTATATGCTAAACAAACTACTTCAAGGTTATACGAATATTGAATTTCCTTCAATAAACATTAATAATGCAAATACATTTCCTAATATAAGCATAAATGAACCTGAAGAAAATTCAATACTCTTTATAACCGACAAGATTTCTGAAGAAGAGAAAATTTTTGATTTTACAAAAAGTCCGGCAACTCCGATTGTTGCAATCGTATCTCAAACTAAAAGAGTTTTATCACCACCTTGCCCTATAATAAGAGTTGATAACGTACGTGAGGCGTTATCTTATGCAGTATCTAATTCCTGTAAAATCAATTATGAAAAAATCAAATTTATTGGAGTAACAGGTACAAACGGAAAGACAACAACCGGCAGTCTTATATATGAAATGCTTCGCATATCCGGATACAAGGTAGGATTTATAGGTACGGGAAAAATTATTTCCAATGGAGTTAATCTTGCAGAAGAAACTTATTCAATGACAACGCCAGATCCAACGCTATTATATCCATCAATCAAACAGATGAGTGAGGATGGTTGCGAGTTCATAGTAATGGAGATATCAAGTCACAGCATCGCTCTTGGGAAAATTGCCCCAATTAATTTTGAGTACGCAATTTTTACTAATTTAGACAATGATCACCTTGACTTTCACGGCAGCAAAGAAGAATATTTCAAAACCAAGCTGAAACTTTTTTCATCGGCAAAACAAGGATTATTTAATCTCGATGATCATTATTCAAAACTTGCTTCCGAATCGGTAGATTGTAAAGTATCAACTTTTGGAATAATTAATGATGCAGATGCTTATGCTACAGAAATTGACACGAAAGAACTTACAAATTCAAACTTTTTCTATAGATCGAGCAATCTTATATTTAAAGCTAACACTAATCTTGGGGGTGCATTTAACATATACAATTCTCTTGCAGCACTCAAATGCGTAATTGATCTTGGAATAAAACCATGTATTGCAAAACAAGCAATCGAAAAAATCAACCTGATCGAAGGTCGCATGCAAGTCATTGATGGTGATATAAGAGCGGTAATTGATTATGCGCATACTCCTGCCGCTTTTTATAATTCGCTTAAAACTTTAAAACAAGCGATTACTATAAAGCAGAATTTGATTGTTGTTTTTGGGTGCGGTGGTAACAGAGATAAAACCAAGCGCCCTTTGTTCGGCAAATACGCTGACATGTTTGCAGATAAAATCATAATTACCGAAGACAATTCGAGAAACGAGAGCTTTGATATTATATCATCAAACATTATCGAAGGTATTAAGACAAAAGAGTATGAAATAATACCTGACAGAGAAAAAGCCATACACCGAGCATTTGAGGTTGCCAAGTCAAATGATTTGATCGCGATAATTGGTAAAGGACACGAGAGGTATAAGATTATCAAAGATGAATACATTCCTTTTGATGAGAGAAAAATTATAATCGATGCTATGAAAAAGCGAGCGGCTCATATATGCGAATAAATCTTGACCATCCATTATATATCGATGAAATATGTCTGGCAACTAATGCAAATGTTATCGGTTGTATAAGAAAAGCTGAAGCAGTAAATTGTATTTGCACCGACACAAGAGAGTGCAAAGAAGGAGACTTGTTTATTGCTCTAAAAGGGAAAAATGACTGTGGCGAAAAATACGTAAATGAAGCTCTCCAAAAAACGAATTATGTGATTTCGAGTTCATATTCCCCATCTGTAATACACGTACACGATACATCTGATGCACTTTTACTCCTTGCAAAATATTACAAATCGAAGATAGGTATTAAATATACCGTCGCGGTTACGGGAAGCGTTGGAAAAAGCACAACAGTAAAATTTATTTCCAAACTACTAAATCAACGTTATAAGGTTCATTCCCCAAATGGTAATTTTAATAATCATATAGGCGTTCCTCTGACGGTTCTCAGCATTCCAAAGAACACGGAAATTCTTGTTACCGAGTTCGGCATGAATCACAGAAATGAAATTTCAAGACTATCAAAATCCATTACTCCGGATATTGGTGTAATCACGTCCGTCGGAACTTCGCATATAGGTAATCTTGGCTCTCGGGAAAATATAGCAAAAGCTAAACTTGAAATCTTTGACGGAATAAAAGAAGGAACTGTCCTTCTTCCCTACTCGGAAGCGTTGCTTAACGGAATAAAAGGCGGTTTATATGTCGCATTGAACTCTCCCCTATCCGATTTCTCAATTAATAAATTAAGTGACAGCAAATACAGTTTTTCTTCAATTTTTGGAAATATTTCGTATATAGCTCCCTTTGATATTCCAAAACATTTACATATAAATCTTGCGTTTGCTATTTCTGTAGCAAAAATACTTGGTCTTTCAACAAATGAAATAAATAACGGTATAAAATCGATTACAAGTGCCGATCTTAGTCAAAGATTTATTGAACTTAATGATTATACAATTCTTGATGACTCTTATAACGCATCCTTGGAATCTGTTAAGGCTGACATTGAATATATAGCTTCGCTTGGTAGACCCTGCGGGGCTCTTTTGGGTGATATTCTTGAGCTTGGAAATAATGCTACTATTATACACGAAAATATCGGACGCATTGCAGCTCAACTTGGAATAGATCATCTATATTTGTACGGAAGTTACGCCGAAACAATTGCTCGCGGAGCGATTGACATCGGTATGAATCCGGAAAACATATTTTTGAATACAGATACATCCTCACCCGAGATATCAATATCTCATATAAAAAAGCATCACAATCCCGGAGAAATTATTCTATTTAAAGCATCGCACAAACTAAGGCTTGATGCAATAGCAGATATGATAAAAAAACAAGAAAGGACGGATAATGATCATTAGCAATTCATTCCTTTATGTATTCATATTTCTTTTTACACTCACATTAACAGCGCTAAACGGCCGGCTCATCATCCCTTTTCTAAAAAAGCGTGCCGAACAGCCAATATATACAGAAGGTCCAAGTTGGCATATCTCAAAATCGGGAACGCCAACAATGGGTGGATTATGCTTTATTATATCAATATCTATGGCGCTTTTACTTTCTGCACTATATAGGTATTTAGAAGATGAAACACAGGATTTTTTATCTTTACTGATATGCTTATCTTACGCTCTCCTTAACGCAGCAATTGGTGTTGTCGACGATATAACTAAACTTAGACATAAGAAAAACGCGGGACTCACGCCTCGCGCAAAACTGATACTGCAATTTATCTGCTCGATGTTATTCTTATATACACGTCAGATTTTCCTTAATGATAATACGGTTCTCTCTCTGTTTTCTATCAAATTGGACTTTGATGTTCTCTATTATTTAATTTCGTTGATCATTCTTGTAGGAATTACAAATTGTGCAAATCTTACCGATGGTATTGATGGACTTGCATCGTCGGTTGCATTCGGAATAGGAATCTCTCTATTCTACGTTTCGTATTCAACAATTGATACCGTTTGCCTTATTACTTCATCACTCGCTGCCGCAACTATCGGTTTTTTGTTTTTCAACGTGCATCCGGCAAAGGTTTTTATGGGAGATACCGGTTCTCTCTTTCTCGGATCTCTTATTGCTGCATTAGCATTTGAAATGAACAACCCGTTTATTGCGGTATTCAGCGGTGGCGTATACGTGATTGAGGGTATTTCCGTTATCGCTCAAGTCATTATTTTTAAAATCTGTAAAAAGCGATTGTTTAAAATGGCACCCATACATCATCATCTCGAAAAATGCGGCTGGGACGAGAATAAAATATGTATATGTGCCTTAATTTTAACTCTGCTGTTTACAGTACCGGTACTACTGATATGCGCTCAATAAAGAATAAATTATATAGATTACTCTCACATGTTTTTTCAAAATCACAAGAAAACCTTGACCGCCTATTTTTTGTCACAGTCATAATGCTCGCATTGTATGGCACAATAATGGTATTCTCAGCAGGATACGCATATGCAGCTTTCAGATATGAGGATGGACTGTATTTTGTAAAGCGTCAGGCAATATGGCTTGCAATCGGAGTGATTTCAATGCTCGCAGTTTCCAAAATCGACCCAAAATTATTTGAGAAATATACCGCCAAAGCATACTTTTTTACTCTTATCCTTTTGGCACTTACACTTGTCATAGGCTTTGTCGGTAATGGTGCTCAAAGATGGATATCTTTAGGACCAATAACAATTCAACCCTCCGAAATAGCAAAACTGACGATGACTATGATGTTGGCAAAATATTTTTCATCTTCAATAAGTCTTGCTTTTCCCAAAGATAAGAAAGCAATATTTCTTAAGGGAACCCTTATCCCTTGTATGATTATAGCTTTTCCCGTCCTTCTCGTCATGCTTCAGCATCATCTTTCATGCATAATAATTCTTGGAATTATTGGTTTGATGATGATAGTCGTCTCAGGAACCGACTTACGATACATAGGAGCATTTTGTATTGCAGGATTGGCAGGAGTATCATATATTGCCTTCTTCACCAATTACACAAAAGACAGAATAACTGTATGGCTTGATCCCGAAAGTTATAAGCTTACGGGAGGATGGCAAACACTGCAAGGCCTTATGGCAATCGGTTCGGGCGGATTATTTGGCAAAGGGCTTGGTAAGGGTGAGCTAAAATATTGCTATGTTTCCGAGCCTGCTAATGATATGATATTCGCGGTATTGTGCGAAGAGCTCGGTTTTCTCGGTGCATTAATCGCATTATCACTTTTTGCATTACTTGTATGGCGCGGATTTATTATCGCCTTAAATATTGAGAACACTTATTCAAGACTTTTGGTTATCGGAATCTGTATTAAAATTGCAGTTCAGGTTTTGTTGAACGTATCGGTTGTTACAAACACTATTCCAAATACCGGCATATCTCTTCCTTTCTTCAGTTACGGAGGGTCGTCACTGATAATGATATTTGCTGAAATGGGAATAATATTATCAATATCACGAAAAAGCAGAATTCTTAAGTGAGGTAAAAATGAAAGTACTGTTGTGTGGTGGAGGGACGGCGGGACATGTAATGCCGGCAATAGCAATGGCAGAAATCATCAAAAAACACTTTCCTGATAGTTCAATAGCATTCGCCGGGAGAAAAGGAGGAAGTGAAAACGACTCATATAAAAAAACCGGACATAAATTATACGAAATTGAAATAAGCGGAATAAGCCGTTCTTTAAGTATAAACAATATAAAAACTATTTTTATAGTGATAAAATCGGGCAGATTGGCGCGCACTATTATTAAAGAGTTCAATCCGGACTTAATTATCGGTACCGGAGGATATGCTTGCTATCCATTCATACGTCAAGGTCAACGGATGAATATAAAAACAATAATCCATGAATCCAACGTATGCCCCGGACTTGTAACCAAGCTCTTAAGTGGACGTTGCGATAAAGTTTTACTTAATCTTGAGGGGAGCAAAGAGTATCTAAAAAAGTCTGAAAATGCTATTGTAGTCGGCAATCCTACCCGTGCCACGTTCAATACATTGACCAAATCCGAAGCAAGAAGAATTCTTGGAATAAACGATCACCAAACGCTTATTGTTTCCTTTGGAGGTAGTCTTGGAGCAGATATGATAAATAATGCAATCTGCAAATTTATTAGCAGTTATACAATCAATAAAAAATCGATAGTTCACATTCATTCTACCGGAAAAACTCACTATAACAAAGTCAAATCCGATTTTTTGCAACTATTTGAAAAAAAGGAAAATATAAGAATACTTCCGTTTATCGAAAATATGCCAACCGCATTAACTGCAGCGGATATTGCAATTACAAGGAGTGGTGCAATCACAATATCAGAGCTATGCCGCTCTCGTACTCCATCAATTCTTATTCCATCCCCTAACGTAACAGGCAATCATCAAGATGCGAACGCAAGATACATGCAAAAAATCGGTGCATCGATAGTAATTGAGGAAAAGGATCTCAACGAGGACTCGCTCAAACATGAGATTTTTGAATTGTTGCAAAAGCCTAACAAACTTAAATTTATGGCAAACTGCGCTTACCAAGCATATCAAAAAAATACCGAAAAACTGTTTGTTGAAGTTATCCGAGGGCTAATAAGTGATAAATAGTTACAAATGTCTACATTAATTGACATTTCTGCCTCGATTTATGCACACAAAATATTTATAATTTGTAAATTTTATTAATTATACTTGCTTTTATGCGCGTTTGCGTGTATAATACTATATGTGTTTGAGAAACCGCGGCGGAAAATTCCGCCTTTCTATATGAAATTACAACGGAGGAATGAAAAAATGTTTGACAGCAAAATGGAATTTGATTTTGAGCAGGTATATGATAGTGGCGTTTCGATTAAGGTTATAGGTGTAGGCGGAGGCGGAAACAATGCGGTTAACCGTATGATTTCTACCAATATTCGCGGCGTTGAATTCGTAGCGATCAACACCGATAGCCAGGTACTTGACAGCTCTTGCGCTGCTAAGAAGATAATTATCGGCGACAAGGTAACTAGAGGTAAGGGTGCAGGTGCAAACCCCGAAATCGGTAAAAAGAGCGCAGAGGAATCCATCGAGGAAATTCGTGGCGTGCTCGAGGGCGCACACATGGTGTTTATTACCGCAGGTATGGGCGGTGGAACCGGAACAGGTGCTGCTCCTGTAGTTGCCAAGGCAGCTAAAGAAATGGGCATTCTCACCGTTGGTATAGTTACCAAGCCCTTCAGATTTGAGGGTGGTAAGAGAATGATTCAGGCCGAGGCCGGTATTGCCGAGCTTTCCAAGTACGTTGACTCTCTCATCGTAATTCCTAATGAAAGACTTAAGCAGGTTGAAGATACCAACATAACTCTCGCAAACGCATTTGAGATTGCCGACGACGTTCTTCGTCGCGGTGTTCAGTCTGTTTCCGAGCTTATCAACGTTCCCGGCTTCGTAAACCTCGACTTCGCGGACGTTACAACAATCATGAAAAATGCAGGCTACGCTCATATGGGTGTCGGCAAGGCTAAGGGTACAGATAAGGCTCAGCTTGCAGCTATGGCTGCTATTTCTTCCCCGCTCCTTGAGACCAGCATTGCCGGTGCAACAGGCGTTCTTGTAAGCATTACTGCTTCAGAGGATATCCAGCTTGACGAGGTTGAGATAGCATCTCAGATGATTCACGAGGAGGCTCATCCCGATGCAACCATTATTTGGGGTGCAGCATTCGATCCCACTCTTGTTGATGAGATCAAGGTTACAATCATTGCAACCGGTTTTACCGATATCACAGGAAAGTCTCAGGACTATACTCCCAGAAAGGCAGTAGTTCAGACTTCTTCAGTTGAAACTCCCAAGGTTGAGGTTAAAGCTCAGCCCGTAGTTGAAGAGAAGCCTGTAGCCACCCCTGTGGTTGAGGAAAAGCCCGTAGCAAAGGTTGAACCTGTTGTATCTGCTCCTGCAAAGGATCCTCTTAAGGACGATCTTAAGAAGGCTGACGATATGCTCTCCTTTATGGAAAAGTATGACGAGGACTTTATCTTCCTCAAGAAGAGCAAAAACTAATTTCAAAATGTATTCTGACATCTTCTTTTACAAAGAATGATATAATTGAATAATAAAGCAGCAAGGCGAAGGTACGTACGTATTTTCGCCTTGCTCTTTTGTTTATAAAGAATGGTGACAACATAAAGAAAAATTTCATAAGCTTTGTATGTTTTTTACCAACAACATCCCTAACGTAATTAATTGTTTCTCCACACTCGACAACGAGCTCTACATTTTTCCGTTGTGTTAAAAACGCGTACAGGAATCGCTTCTACACTTTTCCGCACCTGCTTTTTTCAAGCTTTTTCACCTCAAAACTGCTGTTTTTAGGGGGTTGGGGGGCAAAATGACGGAATATTGTAGTTTTTATAATAAAAGTTATCAACATTATTTGAGAACATTTCAAAAGTTATTAACACTTATAAACAACATTTTTGCCATTAACGGAAAAGTGTATTTTTGTTTTTTGAGATTTTTTTGTTTTGAAAATAACAAGAATATAATTAAAAAACAAGATAAAAACATCCGCCTACTTCCAATTAAAAAAATAAAAAAAGACGAGTTAACAACGCTATCCGAAAAATCGGAAATTTACGTTAACTTCGTCTTTTTAAAAAACATATATTCTCTTCCCTACAACACAGGGAATCTGTATTTAAAATTAATGAGCGAATATATATATAAGCGCAGCAGCTACAACACCAAAGATCATAAAAGCAGCCATAACTCCTGCCATAATTTTTACGCTTGTCTGTTTATTCTTCATTTTTATATCCTCACAATTTATTTTTTACTACCTTCGTAATACTTTGAAATTTGGTTAGTTATGTTTTTGTTATTGATCTTTAACTTAGTGGGAAGAAAGGCGTTTATCCTCGAAAGTCCCTTTGCAACGCAATCCATTGCATCATTAGGCTTTGTCACAGGGAGTCCAAGAACCTTGGAAAGCAACATATCAATTCCATATAGCTCTGCCCCGCCGCCGGTAAGTACAATGCCATTTTCGACAATATCCGCACACATATCCGCGGGTATCTTCTTTATAGAATCTACTATGGCATCTATAAGCTCTTTTAAGGGCCCCTCAAATACTCCAACTATGTCCTCGGTCGCAACGCTCATCTTAAGTCGGTTACCGGTAAGAGAAAGAGTACCTTCAATATCAACACTCTCATTTGCTCTACCCTTCCATACAGCGCCGAGCTTTTCTTTAATAGCTCTTGCAACCTGCAAAGATATATTGACGTCTCCTTGCTTTAATATGTAATCCTTGACCGCCTTATCGAAATCCTCACCACCAATTGCACTCTTGGCAAGATTTACGATCTCTCCCTTATGCATAACAGCGACCTCTGTACTTTGCGCTCCGATATTCACCGAGATCACACTAATTGACGGAGAATAACCAGCACCGATAATTGCAGCAACCGATCTCGTGACCGAGAGCGAAGTATCAACACCGGCCTCCGATAGCATACTGAACAGTTCTTTCTCCTGCTTGGGAAGGAAATCAGACGGCACGCCTACAACACAACGAATTTTTTCTGCAGGCTTGACTGCTTTGATCGCATTATTGATTATTTCCTGTGTGAGCTGTTGGTCAAAAAGTATTCCGTTTTTGAAGGGTCTAATCAAGATGCCATCCGCACCGCCTATAGCCTCTCCATCAGAATTAACCGCATCACTGCCTACCGAGATAATACGGCGTGCATCAGGTCTTGCGTTTTTATATATCAAAGCAACAGATGGTTCTCTGTATATCTCCGACATAACGTCACTAAGTGTAATATTAGCATAACCAAGGTCAAGTCCAATTTTAGTTACCATGCCGTACTCCTTTCACAGTATAGTCAAAATGTGATCCGATAAAAAAAGAGATTTTTAGTCACTTAAAGCTCGAAAAACACAACATCGAAATAATTGTATCACATTTCACGCAGAAATGCAAGTGGAAATCAAATAAAAATTAAATAAATTTATACGCTATTAAGTCGTGAACACAGTGTTGTGTACCTCAAGACCTCCCTGTTGTTTTTTACCATTCTATCAGGAATATCACTCCGTCCAACAAGTATCACCATCCGCTTTGCTCTTGTAACCGCGGTGTACAATAAATTTCTCGTCATTAGCATAGGTGCGCAAGAGTACATTGGAATAATTACAACAGGATATTCGCTTCCCTGACTCTTATGAACTGTTATAGCATATGACAATTCAAGCTCTTCAAGATTGCCAAAATCATACATTACATATTTATCATCAAACCAAATATTTAATACTTCAGCCTTGAAGTCAATGCTTTCTATAACGCCTATATCTCCGTTAAAGATTCCAAATCCGCTAAGACCGTTTTTCTTCCACTCAATGTCGTAGTTGTTAACGATCTGCATTACTCGATCTCCCTCTCGGAAAATCACTCCGTGCGCCGTTTTCTCCTTTTTGAACGTTGCATTTGGATTCACCCTCGACTGCAACTCACTATTTAGAAGTTCAACTCCGCCGGCTCCTTTTTTTGATGGAGAGATAACCTGAATTTGTTCTTTTATTGAATTTCCATATGTTTTTGGCAATCTTTTAGTTATGAGATCTGCTACCGTATCCGCAATCTCCCTCTCATTTTCACGACGTACAAAGAAAAAGTCATTATTCGTCACGTTAAGTGTAGGTGACTCTCCGTGATTAATCCTATGTGCGTTAGTAACTATAAGACTCTCTTTAGATTGTCGGAATATCTCCGTCAGCCTGATCGTATCTACCATTCCTGATGTTATAAGATCATCAAGCACATTTCCGGCACCTACACTTGGAAGCTGATCTGAATCTCCTATAAGTATAAGTCTTGTGCCTCGCCTAAGAGCATGAGTAAGTGCATTCATAAGCGAAAGATCTATCATTGATGCTTCATCAACAATGATAACATTCTCATCAAGCGGATTCATCGCGTTTCTGTTAAACTTCAACTCATCGCCTGCTCCTTTTTCCATCTCAAGAAGGCGATGTATAGTTTTTGCTTCCTCTCCTGTAGCCTCGCTCATACGCTTTGCCGCTCGTCCTGTGGGCGCAGCCAAAGCTGTTTTAAAATCGAGATCATTAAATATGGATATTATTCCTCTTACAACAGTAGTTTTTCCTGTGCCGGGACCTCCCGTGATAATGGTTACTCCGCCATTCATACACCTGAAAATTGCTTCTCGTTGTTTGTCGGCATATTTTACGCCTATTCTCATTTCCACCTTTTGTATCAAAGATGAAATGTCCATTGACGAGAGCTGAACAACATCTCCTGAAAGAGCTCTAAGCTTTTTCGATATATATTCCTCACGATAATTAACCTCCGGAGTCATTATAAGCTCGTTCTCAAGAACCTTGTATATAAATAGCTCTTCTTTTCTTACAAATCCGTCTATTTTACTTTCAACAGCGTCACTTGAAATATCTAAAAGGCTCGCGGTTGCCGAGGTAAGCTTTTCTCTTGGCAAACATGTATGTCCATTGACATTGGCATTGTATCCAAGTACGTAATTAATACCGCTAAGCACTCGCATATCACAATCCGGTGAAAATCCGAACGACGCCGCGATAGCATCCGCTTTTTCAAACGAAACTCCGTATTCACCGTTACAAAGTATATAAGGATTTTCCTTGATAACACCCACCGAGGATGCGCCAAGCTGCTTGTACACCTTAGTTATCTCACCCGTGCCCATATAATCTTTAAAGAACATCATAACGCCTCGAAGTTCTGTCTGGGCTCTGAATGACTCGGAAATTGCAGCAGCCTTTTTTCTTGTTATTCCAGATATATCCGTGAGCCATTCTGGATGATTCTCAATAACATCAAAGGTGTCCATACCGAAACGGTTAACTATCTTGACTGCGGTTATCGGGCCTACTCCCTTAATCGTTTTACTTGATAAATATTGAATAATACCATCGATTTCTTTTGGTAAAGATTTCTCGTAGCTTACAAAAGAAAACTGTTTTCCAAATTCCTTATGATAGGTCCATTGCCCCTCAAGTACTACGTTTTCCCCCTCGCTAACCATGGGTATAATACCAACAGCAGTTACCAAGCGATTTTCATTATCAATAATTTCAAAGACGGTATAATCGTTGTTTTCATTTCTGTAAACGACGTTTTCCACAACGCCCGTGATTTTTTCCATTAAGCTAAGTCCTTCCACGATTACCTCCGTCCTATTTGTGTACGCGCGGTACTAATATATATTATAGCACCTGTTTTTCCCTTTTTCAAGGGGTTTCGAATAAAAAAGAAGATGACGTTCTTTTAAACGCCATCTTCTTATAAATTGAAGTATTAGTTAAGGCAAATAGCTCTAAGCTCGTCCGCAATATCGCACTCTTCCCATTTAACTCCAAGCTCCTCACGTCCCATATGGCCGTAAGCTGCAAGCTCCTTGTAAATAGGTTTTCTGAGATCAAACTTATTGATAATTGCTGCAGGACGAAGGTCAACAAGCTTGCTAACCGCTGCGGAGATTTTCTCCTCATCGCATACCGCTGTACCAAATGTATCGATCATAACAGATACGGGTGATGCAATACCGATAGCATATGCTATTTGCACCTCACACTTCTTTGCAAGACCCGCCTTTACTATATTCTTAGCAACATATCTTGCCGCATAAGATGCACTTCTGTCGACCTTGGTGGGATCCTTGCCTGAAAAGGCTCCGCCACCGTGTCTTGAATATCCGCCATAGGTGTCAACGATAATTTTTCTTCCTGTGAGTCCGGTATCACCCTGAGGTCCGCCGATAACAAAACGTCCGGTCGGATTAACGTAAATATTTACTTTACCGTCCATAAGTGAGGTGGGAACGATAGGAAGAATAACCTGCTCTATAATGTCCTTGCGAATAGTTGCAGAATCGATCTCAGCACTGTGCTGAGATGAAATTACAATAGTATCAACTCTGGTGGGAATACCGTCAATGTACTCAACAGTCACCTGAGTTTTTCCGTCGGGACGAAGGTAGTTAAGCTTACCGTTCTTTCTAACCTCGGTAAGTCTCTTCGCAAGCTTGTGTGCAAGGGAGATGGGAAGAGGCATAAGCTCCGGGGTCTCATCGCAAGCATAACCGAACATAAGTCCCTGGTCGCCTGCACCGGTGTTGAGATCATCTGTAGCAGTACCCTCTTTAGCCTCAAGGCACTTGTCAACGCCCATTGCAATATCTGCGCTCTGCTCGTGGATGGAGCTGAGAACAGCACAGGTAGTGCAGTCGAATCCGTACTTAGCTCTATCGTAGCCGATCTCACTTACAGTATCACGTACGATCTTCTGCACGTCGTACTTTGCATTAGTGGTAATCTCACCCATTACGGTAATAACGCCCGTTGTAGCAAAGGTCTCGCAAGCAACTCGGCTCATAGGATCCTGTGAGAGTATCTCGTCAAGAATGGCATCAGAGATCTTGTCACATATTTTATCGGGATGACCTTCTGTAACGGATTCTGATGTAAATAGAATTTTTTTCATTTGTTTATCCTTTCTGCTTATCAACAAAAAAACGGAAATTGCAGTCTGCAACTCCCGAAAGTGAGAAAACTCATCTGTCAGGAATTAGCACCTTGTATAAAACAGGTTGCCGGGTTTCATAGGGCCGGTCCCTCCACCACTCTCGATAAGCACATATTAATTTGCGTATAAGAGTATAACATAAATAATTAAAAAAATCAATAGCTTTGCTAAAAATAATCTATCTTTCGACAAAAAAACACGGAGCGATCGACAGTAAATACATCAATCGCTCCAAATATATTCTTAAATTATGAAGTGCTTGGGTAATCCGTCTTCAAACTCCAAGGGCAGCTCGCCGATGATGAGAGGCTTAAGATATAAGATACCCGCCTCGGTAATACCGTTACCTTCCTCGTTTATATATTCCGAAGGAACAGTCTTTATTGCATTAGCAATTCCGGAGATATCTGCACATCCAACGGTAGTTGAGTACTCATCCACGTCTGCTCTGTCGATGGTCATCATCACACCTGTTCTGCCCTCCGTAGCCGCTTTTACCGCTCCCTTGCCTACCATAACCGACTCGTTGATATCAGTAAGCGAGGAAATGTGAGAAGCGCAACGCTGAGTAAGACTGAGCTCTACAGAGCGCACCTTACATCCGACGTTATTCTTAACGATGCTTTCAAGCACCTTTCCCGTACCTGCGAGATATTTGTGCCCAAAAACGTCAACAGCACCGGATTGAGTACCTGCACCCACGTATTCACCGTCAGCAAATCTGATACCCTCGGAAACGGCAACGAGAATAGCGGGGTGACTTTTGAGTCTTTCCTTCACATCCCTAACAAAGCTATCTGTATCAAAAACGCGCTCCGGAAGGTAAACGAGATCGGGACCCACACCGCCAATAGAAGCAAGAGCAGCAGAAGCTGTAAGCCAACCGGCGTCTCTACCCATAATTTCAACTATAGTGACTGCATCCATGGTGTAGACATTTATGTCACGAATAATCTCCTTAACGGTCGTAGCGACAAATTTAGCCGCACTGCCAAATCCGGGTGTATGATCCGTTGACATAAGATCGTTATCTATAGTCTTTGGAACACCTACAACACGAAGCTCGTAATCGTGAGATGCGGCATATCTCGAAAGTTTGAGAACGGTGTCCATAGAGTCATTTCCACCTATGTAGAAGAAATATCTTATGTCGTACTTCTTGAGTATCTCAAGTATCTTAGCATACGTTTCGGCATCCTCTTCATGAGACTTAAGCTTTCTTCTGCAAGAGCCGAGAGCCGCAGCCGGAGTAGCCTCAAGCGTGGAAAGATCATCCTTGTTCTTAAACACATCAAAGAGATCTACAAAATTTTCCTTCAAAAAGCCCTCGATACCATTTCTCATTCCGTAAAGAGTACCGATAATCCCCTCTTCATGCGCGTTGAAAGCGCCCTTAATAACGCCGGAGAGCGTTGCGTTTATAGCGGCTGTCGGTCCACCGGATTGACCAACTACTGCATTTCCATACAAAAGCATTTTATACCTCCATCTTTCTCCGATTATTTATCGAAGACATTTAATTTTGTTGTATCAAGATAAGAAAGCGCACAAATCAAATATCGTTCCTTATCGAACCCATAATCCAAAAAATAGGCATGCTCACAGATATCTATCGCAAGCCGCGGCACTCCAAATCTGAATACATCCTCGAAATTTTCAAATCCTCGCACTACGATTTTATCACCAAAAAGAAACACGCAACCAAATCCGTATTTCATTGACATGCACAGACGAAATACATCATTAAGAAACGCTTCGTCACTCCCGTATTTCTCCGCAACAAGAGATGAGTGTGAAAAACGAATCTTTGTAAACGAAGAAAAATAGATATCGTGCAAGCTAATTTCGGTAAGCAGAACCAAAGCATCTTGCTTATCACGCAAATCAAGCTTCATACGAAAAACGTCCTTTACATCCGCACCGCTTAGCTTTGAAATCGAGCTTTCCAAAATGGAATATTTAAGCTTTTTCGTTCTTATATACTCACGATGCAGAGTAATATTTTCATCGGACAAAAATTCATTCATCGGGTAAACCTCTCACAAGTTTTACACAAGTATATGCAAGAGTTTTTAAAGTATTCAGGTTTAATATATGGCAGATTAGCCGAGCAAATCCTTTTCAGTATAGGTGTATT
The DNA here is from genome assembly GCA_045634385.1 of Eubacteriales bacterium. Taxonomy (GTDB): domain Bacteria; phylum Bacillota; class Clostridia; order Oscillospirales; family CAG-272; genus UBA1740. Next base: position 19,787 of record JAZRAE010000044.1, read on the forward strand.
CGCTATTACAGAAGCGGCAAATCGCAGTAAGCTCACGAGACTTACCTTCCGCTTCCTGCTCGTCAAGGAGGTTCTTAACCTCAGCCTTGCCAAGACTGAGAATTTTCTTTTTCATTCTTTCCTCGGAGCAGTCACACTTGTACTCCACCTCGAGTTTATCGAAGACATCGTAAGGGATGTCCTTCATAGCAATGTCAAGTATCTGCTCGTTGGTAAGGCCCATTTCAAAATACTTAGAAATATTATTAAGAGATGCTGCATTTCTCTCTATAAGATCGACAGTTGCATCATCCGGGAAAGGCAAAAGTTGAATAAGAACACCACCTGCGGCAAGACAAGAATAATCCTTGTCAACAAGAACACCAAGTGAAAGAAGAGTTGGTACCTGTTCGCTCATTGCAAAATATGTTGCGATATCCTCTGCAACTTCTCCGCTTACAAGCTCTATCATACCGGTTTGAGGCTCTCCGTCACCTATCGCCTTTACGAAAGAAAGAGTGCCTCTGCCTATTGCGGCACCGACGTCAAGTTTACCATCAGGTCTCTTAGGCGGATTTGCCAAAGGATTCTGGATATATCCCTTAACGTTACCGAAATAGTCACCGACTGCAATAATCTTACCTGCCTCACCGTCACCCGAAAAGCTAATGGTAACCGTATCGCCGGGATCCGGAAGAAGTGTTCCTATCATGGATGCGGCAGTAATAGTTCTGCCAAGTGCAGCGGTTGCGGTAGGTGAGGTCTTATGTGCCTTTCTCATACCGTTAACCATATCGCGCGAGTTGATTACAACAAGTCTGGCAGAGCCGTCCTGTGTCATACCTCTCAAAATCGTTGATTTCATTTTTATTTCTCCGTTTAATTATTTTTTAATACATCTTGCAACGAGGTAAATTCTTTCGTTATCATCCGTTCCCTCATTAAAATCAAAATCGGAATATGCACCTATAAACTCAAACTCGTTATCCTTAAGAAGCTTCTTTAGTGAACGAAGCGTATACATGCGTTCTCTCTGCTCCTCATCGTATCTTTCATAACGTCCGTCCTCACACTCCTCAAATAGCGAGATATAAAAATCACAAAGTCTGCTTTTTTCATTATAGTAATTCTGCCATACACAGAAGCTTGATTCATCTTCTATTACGTACGCCTCTTTACCGTAGGTATGTTCAAACTTACGTTTTCCATTCACGTCAAATATAAAGAGTCCATCGGGAATGAGGTAATTGTGTACAAGCGAGAAGCACTTTGAAAGTTCTGATGGTTCTATGATGTGATTAATCGTATCAAGACAGGAAACCGTCACATCAACAGTTCCGTAAAGTTCAAACTCGGTGATGTCCTGGCATAGCCAAAGCATTTTATCAGATAAGTTATTCTGCTCCGATTTTTCCCTGGCAATATCAAGCATTTCTACAGAATAATCGATGCCCGTCATATCATACCCGCGTCTTGCAAGTTCAAGAGTCATTCTACCCGTTCCGCATCCAAGATCGAGAACAAGCTCCGGTTTACCACCTGTGTATTCCCTCTTGATTATGTCCTCGATAAAGTCCGCCCACGCTGTGTAATCAACGTCCCCGTTTACCTTATCATATATGGGGGCAATAAGATCATAAATCATACTGCTGCTCCTTTCATTCAAATCTTTCAAGCACTTCGTCTGCATAAAGTCTGTCTATAGCATACGCATCTCGAAGAAGCTCCGGTGGAATATATTCATCAAATTTATCAAAGACGGGACATTCACCTTCATTTACGAGCGAGAATGTATCAAGGCCGTCACGCTCAAGTATATTTCGGATACTAAATAAAAGGTTGTTGCCCGCATCCTGCCTTGCCTTAAACGTAATATAACAGCATCCCTCACTCTGTATATCGGATATTCCAAGCTCAGGAGCGTATTTTTGTAAAAATCTGCGAAGAGTGCGGAAGGATCTCGTTCCAAGCCAAGGGAACAAAACATAGCTCTGTCCACCGAGGAACACAAGCATATTCTCATCCATTTTCGCATTCTTTGCAACTCTGCGAGCATTATTGAGTCTCTCTCTTGCATTTTCACCGAGAAATGGGTATTCCTTGCCGTTAAAGAGAACGTCGCGCATAGCGAGCAACAGCTTTGTGTGTATTTCACCGCTGTCACCCGGCCAGGATATTTCCATCTTACCGTCAACTGACTTAACAAATATCAGCTTCGAGGGAAGGTCAACCTCCTTGACCTCCCATACCCTGCCTGCAAGAGCAAATCTGTCGCCTACCGGCGGCGGAGTAGTTATAGTGCCGATCTCTTCTCCATCGCATCTTACCGTATAGTCCTCACTGTCCTTAAATACTGCGTAAAACTTAAATGAATTCAAAATGCGCTCGCCTTTAAGGCCGACTATGAGACCTTTAGTCTCGGTCATCTCGAGAAATTCATTGTTTATCATTGAAACAAGCAATGCTCTGTAGGTTTCTCTGCCAAGAGTTGAAAGCGGTGGAAGTGACAAAACTCGCTCTGCAAGTGCCTTTGGAGTAAGCTCACCCGAAGAAAATACGGTGCTGAGTGTCTGATGGAACGCAAGGCTGAGAGGCATTTTCTTGACTCTCGGTGGCTCTATAAAGCGTTCCGAAGAATAAAGATCAATAATACCTATACCCCTAAGAAGCTCCCACGGAATAAGCTCGTGAAGCGGTGCATTGGGAAGCGGAGTTTCTTCTCGGTAAACCATAATCATCTCAGGGGGAGTACCGCGCCTACCCGAGCGTCCGAGCCTTTGTAAAAATCCGCTGACCGTTGTAGGCGCACCCATTTGTGCGACTCTATCAAGTCTGCCGATATCTATACCGAGCTCAAGTGTTACAGTAGCACAAGTGACCGCCTGTGATACAGTATCATCTTTCATTGTACGCTCTGCATCTTCGCGCAGAGATGCCGAAAGATTGCCGTGATGGATAAGAAAAACGTCCTTGTCACCGCGAGCCTTACAAATCTGCCTGAGTGTTGCTGTAACGTACTCTGTCTCCTCTCTTGAATTAGAGAAAACAAGTGCTTTTTTACCGTATAGCGCATCATACAAGAATTCGTACCCAGGATCAAGCAGTGCTCTGCCACCCCTGTCCTGTTGTGCGGCAGTAGCGAGCGCCGGAGCATTGCTTTGATTTTCATTTGGATTCTGTATATAAAAATGCTCAAGACCAAGTCTCCATTTAAGCGCAGTTCTCTTTGGAGTAGGCGCTATGGTTTCTCTGCCGCTGCCTGCACCAAGCCAAGCCGAAGCAAGCTCGATATCACCTATGGTAGCACTAAGACCAATTCTGCGCGGACTGTGTCCTATCAGCCGTGATATTCGCGAAAGATGGCAAATAACTTGATTACCTCTGTCGCTGCCTATAAGTGAATGTATCTCATCTATAACCACAAACCTCAAGTTTTTGAACAGTCTTGGTATATCGTTGGCTCTGTTCATAAGCATTGACTCAAGCGACTCGGGAGTTATCTGTAATATCCCCTCAGGGTTCTTTAAAAGCTTACTCTTGTGAGATGCGCCAACGTCACCGTGCCAATGCGTAACCGTAATTCCGGTCATATCAAGCAACTCATCAAGTCTTGAAAATTGGTCATTAATAAGTGACTTCAAAGGCGCAACATAAAGCACAGAAATAGATTCAGAGCACTCCGGTCTGTAAAGAATATCAGTTATTATCGGAAAGAATGCTGCCTCCGTTTTTCCAGATGCTGTAGACGATGAAAGAAGTAAATTTGACTCCGTATCAAATATAACTTTTGCCGCATCAAGCTGAATATCGCGAAGCTCATTCCAATTGTTTCTATATATAAATTCTTTTATAAAATCGGGAAATCGTAAAAAAATTCTATCTGCTTCTGTCATTATTCTGCCCTATTTTTATATCTCAATATCAAAAATTGATATCTTTTTAGCGGATGGTTTTGAAACAGAGCTTTCCAAGGCGGGAGGATTGTTGCTTTCCAAAGAAAATGACACATTGTCAATAAGATCCTCGAATTTTACACCTTCGTTATCTCTTAAAATATTGAGTAACGTTAGGTAGTCACGAATGATCTCACGTGGTGTGATAAGCTCCTCTGCCCCCGCTTTAGCGAGAGCTATACCGAGAAAGCGTTCTATCTGCTCATCCGTAATAGGAGACTCCGGCGTTCCTTCTCTTTGCTGATAAAGTTTAGTGAGTCTTTTTACAAGTGCTAAAAGCTCATTATCCGAAAGGCGCGGAAGTCTTATTACGGGAGAAGAAAGATTCTTGTAACCCATATCCGAATACTTGGAATCCTGAAGTCTGCTCCTTAAAGCATCATAGCTGAAAAGTCCCCTTCTCGTATCCTCAAGGAACTGCGGTGTTCCGCCGAAAATTATACCAAGACTCTTTGCCTTGCCTTGAAGTGTATCATTGAATATAGCAAGAAGTTTCTCATAGTTTGCCTCTCTTGAAATTCTGTTGGGTATCTTATAAAGATTAACGCACTCATCGATAAACAGAATGAGACCCGAATATCCAAGATAAACTGAAAGTGATGAAAACAGCTTAATGAAATTATACCAATTGTCATCATCAATTATTGTGCTTACAGTAAAACCAAGAGCATTTTTTGCCTCGGTTTTAGTTGAGAATTCACCGCGCAGCCACCTCAGACAGTTACTTTTCTTGTCGTTATCATCCGCCAAGGAGGCGTTATAATATTCGGTCAAAACGCGCGCAAAGTCAAATCCACCGACATCACCTTCAAGCTCGGAAAGTGTGGTAAACACCTTTTTACGCAAGGCGTGAGAAAATTCAGTTGTTTCCGGTTCAAGACCTTCAGCCACAAGTTCCATCTTTAACTTTGCAAAATGCCTTGAAAGTATGGTAGCGAGTGCTCCGCCGTCGGGACACGCCTTGCTCGCCATATTGGTAATAAGCTCTCGGTAGGTCGCAAGACCGGCTCCGTTGCCACCCGAGAGTCTGCGCTCGGGGGAAAGATCTGCATCTGCACAGATAAAGCCTCTGTCAAGCGCGTATCCGCGGATGAGCTGAATAAGAAAGCTCTTACCGCTACCGTATCTTCCTATCAAGAACCTGCACGCCGCCCCGCCCTCCTTGACTTCGTCAAGATTATCAAGAAGTGAGCTTATTTCCTCGCGTCTGCCTATTGCAATATACGGTGCGCCGACACGTGGAACAACGCCCGCAGTTAAGGACGAGAGAAGCGTATTAAGTATTCTTTTAGGCACTTTTTGTTCTATAAATTCTTGAGCCATTCTGTAATCACCTCTTTGTAGTCCTCTATAATTGCAAAGCCGACGCCCGTATCTTCGATTATTACATCACCAAAGCCATCGCTAAAAGCCTCGTTAATACGTTCTACAATTGCTTCATCGTCTATACCGCGCGTGCCAAAATCGGAGGACTCGCACAGAGCGGTAATATATGCTATCTCGGACTCGCTAAGTCCGTAATCATTTTTATTTTTTGTAATGGTTGACTCAGGAATCGGGTCACTTTGTTCGATGGATACTGAAATATCTGCCATCGGAAGGCTTTCCTCGTATTCCTCGGTGTCGCATAGGCGCATAGTGGTTTCCCAGGAAAGACGCTCAATCTCATCAGCGCCTTCAAATGAGAGCTTTTCTCTCGGTGCTTCATATAGCTTTTCGTATTCCGGTGCATCTTTTCTCTTAATGCGCGACTCATTCTTTTGAATAAGCTCATCAAAATAGCAGTCAATAAGCTCGCTGTATTCCTTAGGAATATACTTTATGGAAAGGCGGCTCTTTGCTCCGAAAAGTGCGCGTAGCTTGTTTTCAGTATATCTAACCGCGGAGGTGATTCCTGCACGAAGCTCTGAAGCATCCGCCAATGGATAATACTCAATGTCAAGCTTGCATTTTACACTGTGAGTACAGAGCGTATTCAGGAATGCGGGCTTGGATATCTTGATAAGATTTCCCTTCTCTTTCTCACGCATACAAGCATACCAAATCAATGGTAGGATCACGCGTATTGCCCCTTCAAGCAAGGTCTTGTATATTTCTGCCTTACGAAGGTATTCCGCATCCTCACTCGGAGCACCGACGATAGAAAGAAATCCTTTGTTCCAATCGTAGTCGGATAGGTAGGCTACGAGCGACCAAACTCCGTCACGGCTTGTCGTACCTATGTTAGTGAAATAATATTCCTTAAAATCGGATATACGAATTACGTCAAAAATTATATCTTGCAGTTCCGAGATAGGACACGGAAGCTCGTGTACAAGGCAATAGTCTCTCACCCAAATGGAGAAGTACATATCTATTCTCGGCAGGATCTTTCTGTATTCGCGCCACAAGCGACAAAGAAGCTTAATTCCTTGTTTTGGCTCGATAATTTCGGGCAGATTAATTATTTCATATACATACAAGTAAATGTACGAGTAGTCAGTTTTGATGAATCTGCCATTTCTCATCTCCTGTCTCCAATAGAAGTAATAGTGCTTCTGCGCCTTGTTGAGTTGAGAATACTGTGGCATATAGGAATAGAACTGCGCAAACTCGCACTTCTCACCGGGACAATCATAATATAGCAATGCCGCCTTACGGAAACTGTCGTAGAAATCGTACTTTTCCTTATACTTTCTTACAGTTATGCTCTTTATGAGAGTGTTCTCGGGATAATATACTTTATCGGTGGTTTCATCAAATCCACTCATTCCTTCAGAAGTCAGCTTGCGCTCCTCTGCCCGAATGTCTTTTGAAATCAGCTCGTCTTTTTCACTCTTCGGGACGTTCGCGGTATAATCTCTGACAGTCGGCTTTGTAACAAATGGAGAAAGCGATGCGCTCTTTTTCTTGGGTACAAGCTTGTCTAAATCCCAAAAATCGTCTTTCTCTTCACTTCTATCAATAAAAGACATACGCACCTCCCGATTACAAATTGAAAGTTGAAAATATAAGGTTGAAAATTGCAAATTAACAACGAAAAAGAACAACCCTCTTAACAAGTTATTTTAACATAAAAATCGTAAATTGTCAACCACATAGGCAGAAAATGTGAAGATACCCGACATATTTTAATACATCGCGTGCTGTATGCGTGATATTGCACAAAAATAAATAAAAATCTTTGTACAGTTGAGTTCCAAGATTGTGTTGAAATCTCGAGCAATATATGGTAAAATAAACTTGTGTCACAATTTTACATTCTATCTAACTATAGGGTGATGCTATGCAAATTTGCATCTCTACTCTTTTCCTATAGTCAGGTAAGAATTGTGTCGCAAAAAAGCGGGAGTACATATTTGAGTGCATCCTGCATTGCGGGACGCACTTTTATTTTTAGGAGGTATTTAAAATGAAAAAGTATCTTTTGCTATTTCTACTTGTATTGTCTATAGTTGTTACAACCACAGCATGTGATTTACTAAGTGGACTTAGCAACGGTGGAAACAGCATCCCAAATGACAATCAAGAAATTACTAATGGTGATTATGAAAACATTCCCGAAGGGGATAACGAAAACGTTCCAGGAGTGGATAACGAAAACATTCCCGAAGGGGATAACGAAAACTTTCCAGGAGGGGATGGAAATGATACGCCTTCCGATTTATGCAACCACTCTTGGCAAATATTCGAAATTGAACCAAGCTGTGAAGACACCGGATATGTAATAAGATTTTGTGAGCTATGCGGAATAGAGGAAGTAATTGACATAATCGGTGAGCCCTTGGGACATAATTTCTATGGCGGTTATTGTACTAATTGCGGTTTTTCCGAAAGCGGTAACGGTGGAGGTGAGATTGAGGATGGACCAAGTTTTGGCCCATTCCCTACTGAAGTTCCATCGAGTAAACAAAGCCTCGATATTGGAATTGGAGATAGACATTTTGCACCGTACATTGAGAGCGACGGTATAGTCATAGAATTCAACATATTACGCGACGGATACTACTATATAACTATTCTTTCCGCAAGATTCAAGATTGGGAATGACGTTTACGAGGGCAATTTAACAACCTATGAAAACGTTCTTTTTAAGGGAGATACACTTACCGTTATTCTCTTCCCTGAATATGGTGCATGCAATGTAGATATGTATATAAACGGTATCGAACATATCACAAGTAAAAAAATAGAAAACAAAGTTGATGCAACATGTACTACACCGGGCAGCTACGAGGAAGTAACCTATTGTTCTAACTGTCACCATGAGTTATCAAGACAAACTATATACACAGATAAGCTTGCTCATACCCCTCTGGATGCAGTTATAGAGAACAAAGTAGAAGCTACTTGTATCAGTAAAGGCTCTTATGACGAGGTCGTGTATTGCTCGGTTTGCAATGAGGAAATATCCAAAACAAAAAAGACCATCGAAACAATCGCATGCACTCCCGGAACACCTATAACAGAAAACGAAATCAAAGCAACCTGTGAAAAGGTAGGTTCATACGAGATCGCAAAATATTGTACTGTATGTTCAACGGAATCATCTCGAGAGAAATTCATTTCTGAGAAAATCAGCTGTAATATAGTCGACGGTGTATGTACTATGTGCGGAAAATCGTTATTCAAGTTTACATTACTTGATGACGGAACATATGCCGTCGGTAACGGAGGATATGCAAGCGGAGATGTGGCTATTCCTGCGGTGTACAACAATTCACCTGTGACACAAATAGCTAGTGCCGGATTCTCGGGTTGTAAAGAAATAACTTCGGTTGTACTTCCTGATAGCATAAAGGCTATTGGATACTCAGCATTCTACGGATGCACATATCTAAAAAACGTAGAAATGAAAGATGGTCTTCTTGAGATCGGCGGTAGTGCGTTTTACAGATGTTCAAGTCTAACAGAAATCGAAATTCCTTCTACGGTAAATAAGGTGGGTTCTATCGTCTTTGACGGATGCAGCAATCTTCATACCGTGATATTTGCTGAAGGTTCTCAACTCACAGATATAGGAACTATGTTCTCTAACTGTGAAAAGCTTGCAAATTTAACTCTTCCGAATTCTGTCACAAAAATTGTAAAAACCGCATTCTATAATTGCAAGAGTCTGACATATTTATCAATTCCAGACAAAGTAGTTTCCATAGAAATGGAAGCCTTTTATAATTGCAGTAATCTCAAAATGATAAGTATTGGTGAAGGTGTAACTCAAATTTCCCCCTACACATTTGTAGGTTGCATATCTTTAACAGACGTAATTGTATCTAGCAATATGAGTACTATTTACGCTCATGCATTTAATGACTGTGATAATCTTAAACACATTTACTCTTACGGAACCCCCGATGAAATAGCATCAATAGAGATAATCAGAGAATACAATGATAAAAAAATCGATAAATTTTTCTACTCTTATATTGAATGTTACCCAAATAAACCCGGCAACTATTGGCAATACAAGAATGGTATTCCTTCGGTTATCGGCTACAGAACAAGCGAAGGATTAACTTATCGAATTGATTCTCATAACACACTTGGCGAGCATTATACTGTTACTGGAATAGGAACTTGTGGGGATACAGATATAGTTATTCCGTCACATTACAATGGTATGCCCGTACGAGAAATTGCAAATGATGCATTTGGGGATTGTTCCAATATTACAAGCATTACTTTACCAAACACTATACTAAAAATTGGAAGTAAAGCTTTTTACGGATGTACAAATCTCAAAAGTATAACAATTGGATCAGACATTTTCGATATTAGTTATAGCGCATTTTATGGTTGCAATAATCTTACCACGGTATATATCCCAAATCTCTACAGTTGGCTTAGAATTGAATTTTCAACCGCAGAATCTAACCCATTGTATTATGCAAATGAACTCTCATATTTCACAGAAAAACCTAAATCTGAACTCATTATCCCTGAAACAATAACAGTTATTAACGATTATGCTTTCATTAATTGTAAAACATTTGACTCCATAATCATTCCCAATAGTGTAACATCTATAGGTGAAGATGCATTTTCAGGATGTGATAATTTACTTGTCAAAGAGAGTGGTATTTATTATGCAGACAAGTGGGTTGTTGGTCGCGATGATAACCTGACTGTTGCAAAAATAAAATCAGGAACTATAGCTATTGCGGATGGTGTATTTACAAATTCAACATCGTTACTGTCTGTCGAAATACCGAGTAGCATTACCACAATTCCTTCAAATGCATTTTATCAATGCGTAAATCTTGAAAACATAGTCATGGAAAACGGTGTAATAACTATCGAAAGTCAAGCTTTTGATCATTGTATTTCTATCAAATCAATAGTTCTCCCCAATACTGTGCAAACTATTGACTATGGATCTTTCGCCCATTGCACTAACCTAAACAATTTTGAGATTCCCTCAAGTGTTACCGCCATAGGTACCTATGCTTTTGCTTATTGTTCAAGTATCACGAACATTACCATTCCAAATTCTGTTAAAACTATAGGCACAAGTATATTTGAAGGATGTACTTCTCTTACAGATGCGATTATCGGAAGCGGATTAACCGAAATATCTGCATACATGTTTGAAAACTGCACCAATCTTTCAACAGTTATAATCGAAAATGGCGTTGAAAAAATTGCAAGTCATGCATTCTATCTTTGTCAGTCATTAAATAACATCACTATTCCTGATAGTATAAAATTTGTTGAGGATGACGTATTTACTTGCGGGAATACTCTTATGTACAACGAATATAAGGGCGCTCGTTACTTGGGAAATCAAAATAATCCATATGTTTTACTTATATCTGTAATAGACATCTATCGCGAAGAATTGGAGATAAATGAGAATACAAGGGTTATATACCAACGCGCTTTATATAATTGCGAAAATATAACATCTCTCATCATTCCGAATAGCGTTATATCTATTGGTGAATCTGCTTTTTCATTATGCGATAATCTTATCACTGTCAATTTGTGTGAAGGCTTAACAAACATAAGCAATTATGCATTTTGGGGGTGTGAAAAACTCTCAAGTATTACTATACCAAATACTGTGAGCAAAATTGGCGATTATGCTTTTTGGCAATGTAAAAATCTTTTGAACATAACTATACCAACCTCCGTGATAGAAATTGGAAACTATGCTTTCGATGGATGTGAAAGCCTGTCTGGTGTAACCATTCCAAATTCTGTGACAAAAATTGGGGATTATGCTTTTTCACATTGTAAAAACATAACTGAAATTACAATTCCCGGAAGTGTAACAAAACTTGGTACTGCACCATTTACCTATTGTACAAATTTAACCAACATCATAGTAAGTAATGATAATACCGAATATAAGTCTATTGGCGGAAATTTATACTCTAAATACAATGAATTGTTGCAATATGCTATAGGAAAAAAAGATTCATCGTTTACTATTCCACACGACGTCAGTGTAATAGGGCGTAGTGCTTTTGCAGGATGTAAGAATCTTACTTCGGTCACTATATCAATAAATGTTCATGAAATTAATCAATACGCATTTCAAAATTGCACCAAACTGGTATCTGCAGTATTTATCAATCAAACTGAAAATACAGTATGGAGTGGAAAAGCGGGATTGTTTGACGATTTTGTTCTAACAGCTGAAGAGTTAAGCAATCCTTCAAATGCAGCAAGTTATCTACTCGAATATGCAAATTACGCGTGGAGAAGACATACTGATTATAATTGACAATTACCTTAAAAAATGCCGCCGCAGAATTTCCGCGGCGGCTAACTTCGTTAACTCATTGTTTTTATAATGATTTTAATTTGCTCTGCTTTATTATTTGTTAGTTCTCCTTTGCTTTAACCGTTTCTACAACCCTCTCCTGCGGGTAGCGAAGCGACCTGAGATGTAGAAAACGATTGAGTACCGTTTTCACTCAAAGGTGACCAATTCGCAACAAGGCAGATAGATTTTGCGTAGCAAAAGACGGATGAAGTGTAGGTACAAATTAACACAAAACTCATCTTTGCGCTTTGCGAAGCAAACTCCTCATCCGATACTTTATTGTCCCTCTTCTCCATAAGGTAAAAGCCGTCGCACAAAATGCGACGGCTTTGATTTTTTCTAATTTAGTTTTAATTTGTATCGGTAGATGGCTTCTGCGGTTTGACGTAGTTAAGCATAAATACGCCGGCACATACGAGGACGAGAGAGATAATGAGGTTCACGAGCTTTACAGTGCTTTCCTCGGGGAGCATGAGCTTTGTAAGCAGAACACCGAAAACGGGTGTCATGAAGCTGAATATTGTAACCTTGGATACGGGGTTATACTTGAGAAGCATACCCCAGAGAGCGTAAGCTACCGCGGAGAGGAAGGAGAGGTATACAAGAATTGCCACACCGCCGAAGGTGAAGTGATCTATCTTTCCGCCTGAGATAAGTCCAACGATGATCATCACAAGACCGCCCGCCATAAATTGATATCCGCTGATTACAACAGGATCCTCGCTCTTGGAGAATATCTTAATAAGCACGGACGAGAACGCCAAAGACATTGCCGAGAACAAAACAAATGCATCGCCCGTAAAGTTCATATTAAAATCAAGGCCGTTAAGATTAACTGCAATAATACCCGCAAAGCCAACTATACACGCCACAACCTTCTTAACTGTGAGTTTTTCCTGCTTAAAGATAAGGCTGGAGATAAAGATGGCGAAGAAGGAAGACGAGCCTGAAATGATAGTTCCTTTTGCTCCCGAGGTGTTCGCAAGACCTATGTAGAAGAAGAAATATTGTATGCAGGTCTGGAAGGCGGCAATAATAGCTACCTTTCCGTAATTCTCGCGCTTGGGATAAAGGAGTTTCTTACGCGCTATGCTGTAAATCGCGATCGTGATAAATCCTGCTGCGGCGAATCTGATACCGGCAAAGAGAATGGTCGAAGGAACGTCGGGCTTTCCGCCCTCAAACATAACCTTATATCCCATCTTGATAAACGGAGTTGCACTGCCCCAAAGAGCACAGCAAAGCATTGCTCCAAGGATAATAATCAAAGGTGACGTAAACACCTTATTAATGTCAAATTTCTTAGTCATTTTTTCCTCACTTTATCTTACTCAGTTATTAGACTGTTTGCGTACTGTAGGCTCTGATTCCCTCTTTAATAAATGTATCCCTTGCATGCTCCGCTGATGATATATCAGTGAAAATGCCGTATATAGAAGGTCCGCTTCCACTCATAAGAGCGTGAGTAGCACCAAGCTCAAACATTCGCAGTTTTATGTGTTCTGCCCTGTTATATTTTGGGAAGATTGCATTTTCAAATATATTATACAAGTTCGAATCAAAAAGTTTCCCCGATGCTATCGAGGCAGAAATTGCGTTATAGCAACACTCCCGACCATCTTCTCTCTCTTCTTCAAAATCAGAATATAATCTGTCAAGTTCGGTGTATGCAAATGGAGTTGAAACGTGTTCATCAGAGATAGCTATGACAACATAGAGATTAAGTTTCCCCGGTAATCTCTCAATACGCTCACCTCTGCCACAGCAAAGTGCCGTGCCGCCGAGCAAACAGTAAGGAACATCGCTGCCAAGCTGTGCGGCAAGGGACAGAAGCCGTTTTTCTGTAAGTGGACGTTTGAACGCCTTGTTGAGCGCGCGAAGAACTGCCGCAGCATCACTTGATCCCCCTGCCAAGCCCGCAGCAATGGGTATTCGTTTCACAAGTTTTATGTGAACCTCGGCAGATGTAAGCGTTGTGCTCAAAAACAATTCGGCAGCCTTTAGTGCAAGGTTGCGCGAGTCTGTCGGCAATCTGCAGTCGCCCGATACCGTGAGACTGAGCGTGGTTCTGTCCGAATGTCTGACTGACACGGTAACCTCATCCGAAAGAGATACGGTGTGCATAATCGTCTTTACCTCGTGAAAACCGTCCTCGCGCTTTGCAAGAACGTCGAGATAGAGATTGATCTTAGCATATGCATATTCCTTCACAGAAATCATATCGCACCCCATAATAATCTGCGGACCGTTACGTCCGCAGTAATTTTATACTTTGTGTACATTGTACCATACCTTTTGTACAAAGTCAATATATTTTGTTTTGTATTTTTTAAAAAACTACTTGACAAGAAATGAAAAATATGGTACAATACTTCGGTAGTTCGGGCAAAGGGCCCGACTCCTTGCCATCATTTGGGATGGCCTAACGACCAGAAGGAGGTAAAAATCAGATGGAAAAGATTTGTTCTTACGAGACTCTCTTTGTTATCAGCGGCAACTGTTCTGAGGAAGAGTATGTAGCACTCAAGGAGAAGTTTGTAAATCTTGTTAACGAAAATGCTACCGATGTTACCGTTAACGAGTGGGGTAAGAGAAGACTTGCGTACGCTATCGACTACATTACCGAGGGCTACTACGTACTTCTCAACTTCAAGAGCGAACCCAGCTTCCCTCACGAGCTTACTCGTGTATTCGGAATTACCGAAGGTATTATCCGTAACATGACTCTCGCTGTTGAGGCTAAGGCTGAGGCATCCGAGGCTGCAGTAGAAGTTGCAGTTGAGGAAACCGTCGAGGTTGCTGAAACAACTGAGGCATAATTTATTTTTGAATAGGAGGCGGAAAAATGGCAAGTTTTAACAAGGTTATCCTCGTTGGTAACATGACGGCAGATCCCGAGCTTAAGCAGACCACTACAGGTACCTCGGTATGCTCGTTCTCTATTGCTGTTAATCGTCGTTTTACAAAGGCCGATCAAGGTCAGCAGACTGTAGACTTCATTAACATTGTTGCGTGGAGACAGCAGGCTGAATTTGTCAGCCGCTATTTTAAAAAGGGTAATCCCATTCTCGTTTGCGGACAGCTTCAGACGAGAACGTGGAACGATAACCAGGGACAGAAGAGATATGCTACAGAGGTTATAGCAGACGAAGTTACATTCGTTACTCCTGCAAGCACCAACGGTGCACCCGTAGGCGGCAGCTCTTACACTCCCGAGGCTTATGCAACCCCTTCATTTAACAGCGCGTCAAGCGCAAGCTTTGAGGAAATTCCCGGTGACGAGAGTCTTCCCTTCTAATAAATAGGAGATAACTCGTCCGCCCACCGTGAGACTCACTACGGTTGGCGTAATATAGAAATCGTGAGTTAGAAAGGTATGTGAATTCAAATGGAAAGAAACGATTCTCCCCGCTCCAACTTCCGTACCATGCACAGAAGAAAGAAGGTTTGTATCTTCTGCCAGGACAAGGTTGACGGCATCGATTATAAGGATGTAGCTAAGCTCAGAAAGTTCATCTCTGAGAGAGCTAAGATTCTCCCCAGACGTGTATCCGGCACTTGCGCTCTTCACCAGAGACAGCTCAACGTAGCTATCAAGAGAGCAAGAGAGATGGCACTTCTCCCCTACGTATCTAACTAATTGAAGATATTTGTTATAAGACAATATCAATTTAAACGAAAACAACAAAAGCTTTCGACCTAATATTTATTGTCTTTAGCAACAAAAAAACAATTAAAAAGCATTAAAGCACTCTGCCTAATAAGCAAAGTGCTTTTTTCTTTTCCCTATGACTTATATAGCCTAACTGCCTTCTTCCCTCGCCCCCTGTCTTTAAATATATATAAATATTTAGTACTAGCTCTCTAATACCCTACA
>JAZRAE010000045.1:0-38060 GCA_045634385.1 Eubacteriales bacterium
TAGCTAATCTTGTAAGCTTTCTCATAGAATATATACCTCCTAAAACAATGCACGCACGGACAGTAGAGCGTGCGCACATAAATTAAATATATATATATTTTAACACAGTGTGAACAAAAATTCTAGAACAATACCATACAAAAAACAAAATTTTTTTTGTGCAATATTCTAATTCCTTCCTTGACATTCCGCCTAAAATGTTATACAATTAAACTGAAGAAAAATTACCGCATTGACATCGGAGGAAATATGAAGATTAAATATTGGGGAACAGCCGCGGCAGAAGGTGTTCCCGGCATATTCTGCAATTGCGAGACCTGCCGTCTTGCAAGAAAGGAAAAGGGAAGAAAGATTCGTACACGCTCACAGCTGCTTATAAACGACGACCTTCTTGTAGACTTTGGTCCGGATACCTTTTCTAATAGCATAAAATACAATTACAACCTTACATATCTTGAGCATTTGCTCATCACACATCCTCACGAGGATCATCTTTACACAGAGGAGCTTTGGCACAGACTCAAAGGATATGCCTGTGAGATCGGTACACCTAACCTTTCCATTCACGGCTCCGAGGACACACTTCTTAAGCTTTGTAAGGTTGACGAGGACTACAAGGAATTCCAAAACCAGTCGAGAGTTTTATACGACGTTATGAAGCCGTATGAAACCAGGCAGATCGGCAGATATATGGTCACACCTCTGCCTGCAGAGCACGGAACAAAGCAGCCTTTTGTATATCTTATAGAGGACGGGTCAAAAAGCCTTCTTATCCTCAACGATTGCGGCCGTCCGTCATATGAGCTTTACGAATATCTTATCAAGCGGGGAATTGTTCTTAACGCGATATCATTCGATACAACCTATGGCAACGAAAACGTTCTTGTGAAGTATGGTAAGGCAGATCATCATATGGGACTTATTGATAACGTAGCAGTGAAGGGCTTCCTTGATATGAATGGTATTACGGACAAGCATACTGTTTGCGTGGCAAATCACTTCTCGCATCAGGGTGTTGATGCGGACTATGACATAATGTGCGGACATGCCGACAAGTATGGATTTATTATAAGCTACGACGGCCTTGAGATTGAGTTTTGATAATCCGAAGGAGCATTAGAAGTAAATATGCTTTTTTCTAACCAAACCGAGTTTTTATCTGCTAAATACGGTCTTGTCCGTGCGGTCGAGATGATGATCGAGGCAGGCTATCCCGCGATAGATATCACGATGTGGGATACAAAGGCGTGTCCGTTTACCGACGATTACCGCGAGGTAGCCGCTGCTTTGCGCACTATGGCAGACAAGGCGGGAGTGAAGTTTGTGCAGGCACACGCACCATTCGGTGGCGGATATGACCGCTATCTAAACGAGCTTATTCCCCTTTTCCCGCGTGCATTCGAGTTCTGTTCGCTCCTCGGCATCGAGAGTATAGTCGTCCACGCGATTATGAAAGGGCACTATTACGGCAACGAGCAAGACCACTTTGATATGAATATGAAGTTCTACCGCGCAATAGCACCATTAGCACGAACTAATAAGGTGAAAATAGCGATAGAAAATATGTGGGACAGACACCCCATTACGGGAAGAATATGTGACCATGTTTGTGCCGATCCTTATGAGCTTTGTAGGTACTACGATGAGCTTGCCGATCCCGACGTATTTACCATCTGTCTTGATATCGGACACGTTGCTCTTTGCGGCAGAGAGCCCGAGGATGCGATACGTATTATCGGTAGGGAAAGACTTGGTTGCATCCATGCTCACGACGTGGATTATATTTCCGATCTGCACACCCTCCCGGGTGCATCAAGGATCAATTGGGAGAACGTTGCAAGGGCTCTTGGAGAGATAGATTATCAGGGCGTGTTCAATATGGAGGCAGATCGATTTTTCGATGGATTTATGGAGGAGCATTATCCTACGGTTGCCAAGTTTATGGCTGATACTGCAAGGGTAATTTCAAATAAAATAGACTTATATAGACCGTAAAGAGTAAACTTATATTAGCAAAAAAAGTATAAAAGCGGAAGGCGTTAACCTTCCGCTTTTAATATTGAACGTATTATTTGCACGAGCAAAGCTTGCTTATGTCGAGCGTTTTCCTTTGTATTTTTTACCAAGCATCACCGAAGCTATAGCTTTTAATTAGTGATCTTTTCATCAAGAATTTTCTTTGCACAAGCAACTATAAGATTTGCTGTACCTTCAATTCCAAGCGTTGATGAGTTGATTGCCATATCGTAGTTATCGTACTTGCCCCACTTGTTTCCGGTATAGAAATTATAGTATGATGAACGGCGCTTGTCCGTCTTATTGATAACGTCGATTATCTGACCGGATTTCAGTTCCGGATGCCTTTGTGCTATCCTCTCTTCTCTGTGGTCGAGGTCACCGTAGACAAATATTCTAAGTATATTTTCCTCGTCGCGCAGAACGTAATCGGCACATCTTCCAATTATGACACAACTACCCTCACGTGCATATTCCTTGATTACCTCGGATTGTAGTATAAACAGTCTGTCATTGAGTGGCATCTTGTAACCAAAATGCATTGTTGTTCCAAGAACATTAGAACCCATAGCGAGAGTGTAGAGCAGACTGTTTGCACTGGACTCGTCTGCGAGCTTAGTGACGTTTTCGTCAAGACTGCCTCGATTAGCCGCTTCGGTTATCAGCTCTTTGTCATAGAGTGCAATTCCGAGTGTTTTGGCTACCAGTTCTCCAATTTCTCGTCCGCCGCTTCCATACTGACGTGCAATTGTTATTATAATTTTCTTATCCATCGATAGCCTCCTTATGTTATTATATTTATTTTAGCAAAAAAATATCATTTTGTAAATAGCAAAACAACATTTTGAATATAAATTCTTGAAAAGACTGTTTGATTGTGTTACAATATAACCATAAAATTCATCTTTAGGAAGGGTGATACAAAATGATCTTATTCGAGCCATCATTAATTAGTAGAATAGACAGCTTTGCTAAAGATTCACTTGGAATACCCACACTTACCTTGATGCACCGTGCCGCAGAAGCTATTTGTCGAGCAGTACGTTCTTTTGTCTCACCGGGCAGTAAGGTAAGAATCTTTGCAGGCAAGGGAAATAATGGCGGTGACGGATATACAGCAGCACTGCTACTTATGAATGACTACGACGTAAAGGTTTATGACGTCTTTGGAAGCGGGCAGAGGAGTGGTGAAGGAAAATATTATCTTGAGTCATATCTATCATCGGGCGGTGTTGTTGAAATTATGGAGCTTGACCAAAAAACGCTCTGTGATATTGAGTGTGCCGACTGTGTTATCGATGCGGTTTTTGGCACAGGATTTGTCGGCGAGTTACCCGAGAAGGCATCATCACTTGCCAATATTTTTTCTGAACTTCGCGATACGGTTTTACTTGCAGTAGATGTTCCTCTCGGTGTTGACGCCTCTTCGGGAAGGGTTGATAAAGCGGCTTGTTATCACGCGACAGCAACAGTCGTACTCGGTTTTTTCAAGCCCGGATTGGTATCTTATCCTGCACGAGAATATGTAGGAAAACTCATATATGACAATATTGGTTTGCAAAATAAGATGATTTTATCTGAATTTAAGCCAAATGATTACTATATAGATTATGAGCTTGCCTCGTCATTTATTCCACAAAGAAATCAGAATTCTCACAAAGGTACATTCGGTAAAATGCTTATGATCACAGGCTCGTCTATGTATCCCGGTGCAGGTCATCTTTCTCTTGAGGCGGCTCTTCGCTCCGGTGTCGGGTATGTTACTTATCTTGGCGAAAAGAGTATGTGTGACTCACTTGTCACCAAGCTTCCCGAAGCAATATACAAGCCTTGTGATGTATCATATATTGATGACAATTTGCTTGATGAAATTATTACTCTCGCTTCAAAAAGCTCTGCGATTCTTATAGGCTCTGGATGTCCCGCGAGCGAGGGACTTTATCTCATTGTTGAACGTCTTCTTTCCGAAAGCGGAGCTCCTATCATACTTGATGCAGGCGCAATAAGCACACTTAAATCGGATGAGGGATATTCTGTTTCGTTAATAAAAAACGCAAAGCGAAAAGTGATTCTTACTCCTCATCCTATGGAGCTTTCGCGTCTTTTAGGTATCACTCTCGATGAGGTTAACGAGAATAGACTTATCGTTGCAAGATCCTTTGCACGTCAGAATAACTGTATTCTTGTCCTTAAAGGTGCGGCGACCATAGTCACCGATGGAGTAAAAACATATATCAACTCTTCGGGCTCATCAGCTCTTGCCAAGGCAGGCAGTGGTGACGTTCTTGCAGGATTTCTTGCGGGTGTAAGCGCATATTCTGCTGATCCGCTTACTGCATCTGCACTCTCTGTGTACTTTCACGGCTTGGCGGGAGACACTCTTGCAAAGTTCCTTTCCGAGTTTGGAGTTATCCCGTCCGACCTTCCTCGCGAGATAGCAAGACAACTTTCCAAAGCGATAAACGGTACTGAAACGTAAAACTTTTCCGTTTGCGAGCTTCATTTGCGTTTAAAAATATATTCATTTGATAAAAAAAGAGAGCTTGACAGTTTTGCCAAGCTCTTTCTTATTGCGTTTTACATTCTGTAAAGATATTCCGCAGCTTCTGCTCTTGTTACGATATCCGTACCCATAAATTCATCTATTTCACCATCAAATATTCCAAGGGTAAACATAGCTTGGACGCTTGCTCTTGCAGAAACGCTTACAGATGCATTATCAAAATAAACACCATCCTCGTCGCTCGTCTTGAGTCCGAGAATACCAGTAATTATCTCTGCCGCCTCATTTTTCGTTATTCCTCGGTTAGGCTCAAATATCAGCCCGCCTTCCGTGAAATCACCGTTGATGATCCCAAGCTTTTGTGCCGTGGCAACATAGGAGATTAGGGCAGCGGGAATATCAGTGTTATCATCAAAGAAGGACTTTGTGAGCGAGGAGTCCGCTCTCATTCCCGAGGCCTTCATTGCCATAGCGACAAATTCCGCACGACTGACAGTCTCGTCGGGCATAAAATATTTTTCATCACCGAGCGTTTTACCACTCATTACCCCGAGCGCGCTCATTGCTACAGCGGCATTGTATTCGCTCCTGTTTTTCATATCCGTATAAACCTCGCTGCTCATTCTTTCAACGATGCGTATTCCCACCTCTCTCGGTTCGGAGTAGTTTCCGTACTCGTCACGCAGAACGTAGGTAAATGAGTCGTATCCGGTAAATGACTCTATAGGCGTATATTTATATGCTCCAATTTCCTGATCCGTGAAGGCGAGTGCACCGTTTTTGGGGTACATCGCTATGATATACTCAAGCTTATCTCCTTCCGGATCTGTACCATCGAGTCTTCCGTAGACAGATATCTCTGCCTGAGTTGTTAAGGATAACGAAGATTCCTTTTCCTCTGGCACCTTTGGTGCATAATTCACTTTGTCGATAAATTTCATTTCACATCTTGAAGACGTTTCGGTTCCGCCATAGCTTAGAGTAAAGTCAAATCCTGAAGCAGTTACGTCCGTTGATGCGGGTACAAAGACGAGTGCCGCAACATTTTTTCTTTTTATTGTCTGACCATCCTTAACGCGTCTGCCGGCTAACAGGAGAGTTCCTTCATTTGAAGATGGAATTTTGTCAATAGTTAAGCTGTTAAAATCGGTTATTGCGTATGCGCTTTTGAAATCGGAGTCAGAGAAGGTCAGCTTTTGTCCGAGAAGCCCCGTCTTTATGACCTTTACGTCATTTGCGACGATCGAGTAACCCGAACCGAAAAGCGCCTCTCCCGTAAGCCCAACCATAGAAACCATCATCGCTATCAACAACCATAGAACAATCAGTTTTTTCATCTTTTTCCGACCTTTCGGTCATCCTCCTTTTTGTTGTAATTACGGAATTATTTTACCCAATGGAAAGGCATGTATACGTCAATGTGACGATTTTCTTAAAAAATATTGTTTCTTTTGCCGAAAATATTTGTAAATAAAAATTAAACGTGCGCTATATTAATTGACAATTTCATCGCCCTGATGTATAATAATGTAGTTTGAAAATATTTTAAAACAGGAAAAAGCATATGAAGTTGACAAAGAAACAGCTTTTAATTATTATATCCGCGGCGGTATTATTAATAACTGTCGTCACACTTATTATCGTTTTCAGCGGTAAGGATGAGCCTAAGGAACGCATTGTATATTACTACGGTGATTTCGGCTACGTTGTAAAGGATGACGGCAAGCTTGAGATAGTATCTTATTCGGGATCCGACAGTGACGTTATCATTCCTTCCGCGATAGATAGCCGATCGGTTACTTCGATAGGCGACGGCGCGTTTCTCGGCAATAAGATGAAGACGCTTAAGCTCGGTACGTTTATTACCGATATAGGTGACAGCGCATTCCATTCTTGTACCTCGCTTACTCAGATCACATGGGGTTCATTTATCAAGACCATTGATTCGCACGCTTTCTATATGTGTGTTGCTCTTAAATCACTCGAGCTACCTTCGAGTGTTGAATATATTGGTGAGGCGGCATTTGCCGAGTGCTCACTTCTGGCCGAGGCTGTCATCTCGGAGAGTGTAACGTCGATTCCTTCATATGCCTTTTACGGATGTTCCGCTCTTAATTCGATTAAGTTTAGCACTAATGTAAGCTCTATAGGGGATTACGCCTTTTCGGGATGTGCCCAGTTGGAGAGTATATCTGTCAGCGGAGTTAAGAGCTTTGGTTCTTACGCCTTCGAGAGTTGTACAAAGCTTACAGCACTTGCTATTGACTCATCCGTTGAGTATATCGGAGAGGGCATTCTTTTCTGCGCATCGAATATAGAAGAGTTTACCGTTGGTGAAGGAAACAGTCGTTACTCTACTGCAACGGGAGCACTCGTTGATAACGTGGAAAAGAAAATTATGTACTTGCCCCCGAAGTCACAGATCGAAAACTATATATTCCCAAGCGAAATTATCGGCATTTCGGATTATGCCTTCAACAACTGTCTCGCTCTTACGTCCGTGACTCTTTCGGACAGTCTTGAGAGTATTGGCAGCTACGCGTTTAATCTTTGCGACAACCTTGCGCGTATAGTGCTTCCCGAAACCGCTGATACGGAAAATTGCGATTTTCCCAATACTCTGACTCATGTGGGCGGCGAGGCATTCTATAATACGAAATTCAAGAAAAATCTTCCCACCGGATTTGTTGTTATCGGTGACGGCATACTTATTTCCTTTAAGCCGTACGTTGATTCTACGGGTAATCTTATTGCCGGAGACGGAGTAGTTCCGGTTGAGCGTATGGTAAGTAAGGGTGGTGTAATGGTAAAGGAACTGCTTGGTGTCGGTGTCACCGTGCCGAGCAATGTTAAAAAGATATCCTCCGCTTTTTCCTATGCGGATGAGGTGGTTGAGGTCAAGCTTCCGTCTTCTGTGACAGAGATATCGGATTATGCGTTTTACCACGCAGTTTCGCTTGAAAAAATAGATATGTCCGAGACTTCGATTACACACCTCCCAAACTGTGCTTTTTCGCAGAATGCAGTACTTACAGAGGTTATTTTCCCTCGTATGCTTCGCACTGTAGGTGAGATGGTATTTGCGGGAAGCAAGTCTCTTAAAACCGTAGTTTTGCCCGATTCTCTTGAAGAGATAGGACATAGTATGTTCTTCGAGTGTATTGCTATAGAAAGTATTACTATTCCAAACAGTGTAAAGAGAATTGGTGATTACGCGCTTTCGAGAATTACCGCGCTTAAGTCAGTCATTCTTCCCAATTCCATTGAAGTGATAGGAAAATACGCCTTTTCGGAATCGGGATTTACAGAGTTTACCGTACCCGATGCACAAATCGGTGATTATGCGCTCTTCTCCTGCGAATCTCTTACTAAAGCAACCGTTTTGGGCAGTGGAGAAACCCCTCTTGGATTATTTATGGGTTGTACCGCGCTTACAGATGTTACTCTTGACGGCAAATTTACCACTATAAACGATGATACATTTGCGGCTTGTTCATCGCTTGCCGAGATTACCTTGCCAAAGACAGTAAAAGTGATAGGTAATGCTGCATTTGAGGGATGCAGTGCTCTTAAAACAGTAAACGCAAAGGGCAAAATAACAGAGCTTAGGAACTCTGCATTTTACGGAGCAAGCTCGCTTGACGAGTTTGAGTTTTCGAAAAAGCTTACCAAGATTGGTAGCTATGCATTCTTCGGATGCTCGTCACTCAAGGAGGCGGATCTTCGTTATGTTGAAGAGATAGGTGTGAGCTGCTTTGAGTACTGCTCGCTTATTGAAAAGGTTAATCTCAAGAGCCTTAAGCATAGTATTCCTTCGAGAATATTCTCATATTGCGTTTCACTTACAGATGTAAAGCTTGATTCATCGGTTACCGAGATCGGCCGTGCCGCATTTATTTCTTGTGAATCTCTTGTAGAAATTGAGCTTCCAAAGTCACTTACAGTAATTGCTCCAAGTGCTTTTGCGGGATGTGTTTCGCTTGAGTCGGTCAAATTTAACGATTGCCTTGAAACAATTTCGGAGCAGGCGTTTTACGTATGTCCCGCACTCATCGAGGTAGTCCTTCCGGATAGTGTAAAGAGCATAGGCACAAGAGCCTTTGCGGAATGTGTTTCACTTACTAAGTTTGATATGGGAGAGGGAGTTGAAGAGCTATCCTCGTCTGCATTTATGAACTGTACTGCAATGTATAGCGTAAAGCTCTCTCCTCGACTGACAAAGATAAACGAATACACATTCTACGGTTGTACCTCTCTTACGGATGCAGAGTTGTTCGACGGAGTAAATGAAATAGGTACGGGCGCATTCTTTGGTTGTACGTCTCTTGGAAGGGTTTATTTACCGCGTTCACTCGATAAGGTGTTTGAGAATGCCTTTTCCGGATGTAACGCATTGACAAAGGTTGTTTTTGACGGAACTCTGGCGGAATATGCTGTCATATCCGTAGGAGAGGGAAACGATGCTCTTGATTATGCGGTGATTCAGAGCTTGTCTTAATAAACGTGATTTAATCGAAACATTAACGGCAACGAAAATAACGTTTGCCGATATTACATAAGCTATGCGTTTTGAAAGGAAATATTATGAATAACAAATACGATGTAATTATTGTCGGTGCAGGCCCTGCAGGTATATTTACCGCTATTGAAATGTTGAGATGCGGAACAAAGCAGAGCATTCTAATTGTAGAAAAGGGAAAGGCAATCGAAAAGAGGACTTGCCCAAAGCATAAGCTTGGCAAGTGTATTAATTGCAAGCCTTGTAACATTACTACGGGTTTCTCGGGTGCGGGCGCGTTTTCTGACGGTAAACTCTCACTCTGCGAGGAGGTTGGAGGCGATCTTCCAAATCTTATCGGTGCAGAGTATGCCAAGTCTATCATTGACTACACCGATGGAATTTATCTTGAGTTCGGTGCTGACACTCACGTTGAAGGACTCGAGTTTGCAGATGAGAAAAAAGAAATACGCAGAAATGCAATTTCCGCCGGTCTTAAGCTTGTTGACTGTCCCATAAGACATCTCGGTACCGAGAAGGCACAGGAGATATACTACGCTATAGAGCAGCATCTTATCAAAAATGGTGTAGAAATCGTGTTCAATACAGAGTGCCTTGACCTTGTGATAGGTAAAGACGAGGTGTGCTCCGGAGTTATTATCAAAGATAAAGATTCAGAGCGCCTCATTGAGGCAGACACTGTTGTTGTTGCTACTGGCAGACGCGGTGCAGACTGGCTTGAGAAACGTTGCGCAGAGCATAATATAGCGCATCAGCCGGGTACTGTAGACATCGGTGTAAGAGTTGAGGTAAGAAACGAGATTATGGAGAAGGTGAATAATGTTCTCTATGAGTCTAAGCTTATCGGACATCCCGCCCCATTCAAGAACAAGGTGCGTACCTTCTGTCAGAATCCCGGCGGCTTCGTCAGTCAGGAAAATTATGACAATGATCTTGCGGTCGTAAACGGTCACTCTTACAAGGATATGAAGAGTAATAATACAAATCTTGCTATTCTCGTATCTCATAACTTCTCCGAACCCTTTAATCAGCCTATCGAATATGCGAGAAAGGTCGGAGAGCTTACAAATATGCTCGGAGCGGGACACATACTTGTTCAACGCTTCGGTGATATTCTTGACGGCAAGCGTACTTGGCCTAAGGAACTTTCAGAGTCTAATGTAAGACCTACGCTCCCGGATGCAGAAGCGGGTGATATAACCGCTGCTATGCCATACCGTGCAATGATGAATATTATAAACTTTATTATCGCGGTTGATAAGGTAGTTCCCGGATTTGCCTCTTATGAGACTCTTCTTTATTCCCCTGAGCTTAAGTTCTATTCTAACAGAGTCAAGATGGATAAGAATCTTACCACAAGTGTTAAGGGGCTCCATTGCCTTGGCGATTCTTCGGGATGGACAAGGGGACTTATGATGGCATCTGTGATGGGCGTTATTATGGGTAGAAAAATTGTGGAAAAAGAAAAAGCAAACGCAGATTTGTAAATAAAAGTATGTAAAAATCGGATTATTTGCCTTACTTGATATTTTTTTAATAAAATCCTCTATCGTGCAAATACTATGTAAAAAAGTAAAAGTGTAAGCAAAAATGTTATTTAAATTAAAAAAAAGGGTCACCGATGTGGATATGACCGATGGCAGTATTCCAAAGCATCTTATTGACTTTGCAATCCCTCTTCTTATCGGTAACCTATTTCAAATAATGTATAATATGGTCGACACTTGGGTTGTCGGTCAGTTTGTCAGTGATGCAGCTTTTTCCGCTGTAGGTACACTTGGATCGGTGACATATCTTATGATTGGATTTTTCATCGGTCTTACAAGTGGAGCGGGTGTTGTGATCTCCCGATTCTTCGGTGCTAAACAATTTGATAGGGTTAAGGACACCGTAGATACCTCGGTTATTTTAACAGGGATACTGTGTGTGATTTTCACAGTTCTTGGACTCACGTTAATACCTGTGTTTATGCTGATACTTGATATGCCATCGGATGTAAGAGCAGAGGCTGTAACCTATCTTTCAATATGGTTTTCCGGATTGTCGGGATTAATGATCTATAATATGGGTTCGGCGATAATGAGAGCTGTAGGTGACTCGCGTCGTCCGTTTATTTATCTTGTTGTTTCCGCGGTGACAAATACCGTGCTTGACCTTGTGTTTGTTATCGTATTTAAGTGGGGCGTTGCCGGTGTTGCAATTGCAACGATTATTGCCCAAGGCTTATCCGCCGCGCTTACAGTGTTATCTTTGTGTCGCAACGAATCTTGTGTAAAGATATCCTTTAAAGGCATGAAATTCCATAAATCAATCTTCAAGGAAATCCTTGTTATTGGTTTGCCTGCAGGCTTGCAAATGACAATCACCTCATTCTCAAACATCTTTGTACAGAGTTATATTAACTTCTTTGGTAAAGAAGCGATGGGCGGGTGGACTGCGTATAACAAAATAGATCAGCTCGTTCTTCTTCCAATGCAATCACTCGCTCTTGCTTCAACAACGTTTGTCGGTCAAAATATAGGTAAGAGCCAGGTTAAGAGAGCGGAGAAGGGTGCCAACACTGCGCTTTTAATGTCTATGGTGTGTACCGCAGTACTAATAATTCCGATAGTATTATTTTCGGGAACATTTGTTAAGATATTCAATGATAATCCGGATATCATATCTTACGGATCACTATTTCTTCGCTGGCTGACACCGTTCTATCTGTTTTGGTGTGTTAACCAGGTGTATTCCGGAGCATTGCGCGGAGTTGGTAAGAGTACAGGACCTATGATAATTATGCTTTCGTCCTTCGTTGCTTTTAGACAGACTTATTTGTTTATAGTTTCGAGATTTATCTCCAATACCATACTTCCAATAGCTATGGCATTCCCCACAGGATGGGTTCTTGCGGCTATAATAACGTTGATTTATTATAAGCTTTCCGGACTTACTCCCAAAGGCAAGAAAACAGAGCAGTCGGATCCTTCTGTTGCATAATATAAAGAAAAGTATACAAAAACAGCCATATAAGTTCCGTCAAACTTATATGGCTGTTTTTATTGATGTAAAAATCTAAGGCGGTTTTTATACACCGAGAATCTGTCCGAGTCTCTTGAGTGTCAGATCACACACTTCGATCTTTTCCTTGCACTCGGGCACGTCAACGCCTTCAACAAACCATCTGTACTCCGCATCTGCGCGGATATTGTCGATCTTGCCGAGCAGCTCATCCACCATATTGCGGCGCTTTTCTTCATCCGTGCCGCCCACTTCTTCAATGAGCGTAAGATAAAATGCGAAGGTGGAATTTGTTTCTCCCGAAGACATAGCACAGAAAGCGTCTCTTGCTTCCTTTTTATGTACTAAATAGCTAATAGTTGCAAGTACACCGCTTACACACATAGGCATAAGAGCCAGGGCAAGGGCTTTGCTAAAGCCGCCGATTCCTTCGGTTTCGCCAAGCCAAGAGCTGTGTATCTTTTCATAGTTATTTCTGTAATGTCTGTAGAGTTTGCCAAGACGCTTTGGATCGTCAAAAAGTATTTCGGAAACTACCTCAAGTGACTCTTCGGGGCATTGATATTCATGATTCTTTTCGTCAAGCGCAAATATAAGGGCAAACGAGAGCTTCGCAACTCCGTCTATATCCTTTTTGAATAGGTTCTTGTCTATGTATTTTCTGAATTTCTCCGTGTCCTGACTTATCGCAAAGTCTGCATCGGTGTGAGCAGCACGAAACGCCTTTAATGCACTTTGTGCCTTAGCTTTGTCTACACTCAACTCCTGCGTGTTAAGTCTTTTGATTGAGTTGCTAATCTCTGTTATTACGCCGTTGATAAATTTCTTGATAGGTCCGCCTTCGTCAGGCGTGGTCTTCGGTGCATTATCTCTTATTGCCGCCTCGACGGCCAAGAGATCTCCTTCAAGACGGCACAGGGTAAGGTTGTCTATTATATTCTGTCTGATTTTTTCTCTTTTACGCTTTCCAAAGATCATTTTTCTAACTCCTCCTCTATATACTTCTTTATTTTACCGAGATTAAGGTGTCTTTCGTTATTTTTCAGTAACTTTATAATTTCTTTAAGCGTAGTTGGCTTTTCTGCACTTATACCTCTTGAAAATTGTGCTTTACCTGCAAACCAATGATCGCAGTATTCGAATACGCCTCGTTTTGACGTCTCACCCGACATTATCTTATCGAAAAGAGACTTAACCGAGTGGGGTAGTGCAGAATAATTTCCCGCCTCATAATCAGATATGTATTTGTAGACCGTTGGTCTGCTTTTGCCGAGTAGTTTTGAAAGCTCGGTAATGGTTACAATGTCCGTTATTTGCATTTTTCCTCCATAAAAACAAAGAGCGTGTTCTCTTTTTTTAAAAATATTTCTTTATTACTTGACATAATTTTACACTAATTGTCGTAAAAAGTCAAGCAAAAAACGTAAAAAAGTGTAAAGAACTGTAAAGAGAGCAAGATTTGCAATGTTAATGTCGGGATATCGAGTGCTACTCGAAAAAATATAGGACAGAGGGCTTCAATTGATATGTACCCAAAAAGTGTCTAACCTTTAGGTTCACTTCAAATAACCTCTGTCCTATTATGATTTTATTTTTCATCCTTTAATGATTGCATATACTTATGCATCGTTTCCGCAACCGTTTTACTGTGCGCAACCGCTTCAACAACTGTTCTCGGACCGTGGACGGCATCTCCGCTGGAAAAGATTCCGGGGCGAGAGGTGTTTCCAAATTCATCGGCTTTAAGTAAGCCGTTTTTACCCGTATCAAGTCCGTCTGTAGAATTTACTATAATGCTTTGCGGCCCCTGGCTGATAGAAACGATGACGCTATCTGCCTCGTAGAGCTTATCCGTTCCTTCAACGTCGGTAAACGTGCCATCCTCGTTTTCAATTACATCGCGGAAGATAACACCCTCGTCCACGATCTCGATCGGCCGTTTATTGTATTCAAACTGTACTCCGTCGAGCTTAGCATATGTGAACTCATACTGACTTGCCGCGACCTTACTTGTGATAGAGAAGCAGGTTAGATATTCTGTTCCGTGTCGAATTGCGGTTCGTGCGACGTCCATGGCTGCGTTGCCTGCACCGATTACGATAACACGTTGACCGAGCTTGAAGGATTCCGGACTGTTAAGATAGTTAATACCAAAGTGCACATGACCGAGTGTTTCTCCCTTTATGTGCAGAGCGTTTGGCCTCCAAACGCCGGTTCCAACAAAGATTGCCTTGTAGCCGTCGCGGAACAAATCTTCTATTGTTATAGAGTCGCCAATATGTGCGTTGGGTCTGACTTTGATGCCCTTCATCTCAATATGGCGGTATTGAATATCGTCGAGTACAGTCTTTGGCAGACGGAAGTCAGGAATACCGTATCGAAGAACTCCTCCGATTTCACTCTTGTTTTCAAAAATCGTTACCTTGTATCCGTAACGCGCAAGTATAATAGCTATAGTTATGCCGGCAGGACCCGAACCAATGATTGCTGCTCTCATTCCGTTCCACTCGGTAGGACCTTTTGTCATCTTAGGTGCATAAGCTCTCGAAATATACTGCTCGATTGTGGAAAAATGAACAGCCATACCTTTTTTACCGAGTACGCAATGCCCCTCGCATTGCTTTTCGTGATTACATATCAGACTGCAAACAGTAGTTAAGGGGTTATTCTCGAAGAGAAGTCTACCGGCTTCATCAAGCTTGTTTTCCTTCAAAAGTTTTATAGCCTCCGGAATAGGTGTTTGTATAGGGCATCCCTTGACACACTGTGGATTTTTGCATTGCAGACAACGATTCGCTTCATCTAATACGTGTAATGCCATAACATGTTTCCTCGATTCGATATTTTTTTATATTATAACATAAAAAAGAAATAAATACAAGTGATAAATGTTGTAAGTAAAAATTTAGTTTTTTTAGCCGCGCCTACGGATTTCGCTGATGGCGAATATACCACCACTCGCACCTCTGCTTATCAAATTCTTACTTATCGTTTGGTTAATTATACCATATTTTCGTAAATAAATCAAGGCGTAGCCTTGTATATCATCAATTTCGTGAGAAATTGCATATCATCCACTCGAAGAGTGGTATATTATCATTGCGAAAGTGATACAACCTACGGTTGATGATATACGCCTGCGGCGATGATATCCAGACCAAAGGTCTGATGATATGCCATTGCTTTCGCAATGGATAAAAAAATACTGCAGAAAACGTATCCTTTTCTGCAGTATTTTTTGGTGGAGCCGACGGGAATTGAACCCGTGTCCAAAGATCCATTCACACAACTTTCTCCGTAGACAGTCAATCTATTGAAATTCCCACATCAAAGCGCCGAGTGACAGGCTCTTATCAGGGTAGCACCTTAATGCGTGACCGATACAGGCGCAACTCTCGGTTCACGTGCACTACTAATTTGACGCACAGTGTGAGCCGTAGTCCTCTCACACGGTACGGGCGGCAATATTAAGCCGCGGCACTGCCATTAGGCAGCCATAGCAACGTTATTGTTGTCGTTTATTATTTAAGTTTGGACATTTTGACGCGATTATCCTGCGCGCTACGCTTATCGTACTTCAAAACCCCTGTCGAAACCATTGCGGCCCCATAGGAAATTTTAGGGCGAAGCCCTCGTCCGTGTAAAATATTGTACACTTTTTTTGATAGTTTGTCAATAGCGAAAAATGGCAAAAGCAAAAAAACTCTCGCGCGTATAATATATAATGGAAGAAAATGTTGGAAAAACAGTCTTTTTTTCGTTTTTCTATTGCACACGCCCCCGATTTATGCTAAAATATTCTATACAAATCCTAAAATAGGGTTTTTATACCCTCGGAACGGAGATACCTATGATTAACGAACAGAGAATTGATTACTATGTGCAGATCCTGAAGGATGAGCTCGTACCCGCTATGGGGTGTACAGAGCCCATTGCCATAGCTTACGCATCTGCTAAGGCGAGAGCAACACTTGGCTTGTTTCCTACATCCTGCGACATAGCTGTCAGTGGAAATATAATTAAAAATGCAAAATCTGTAGTTGTACCTCACACGGGTGGCATGAAGGGAATTGAAACTGCGGTTATTGCCGGAGTTGTTGCGGGTAACGCTGATGCTCGACTCGAGGTCCTTTCATCCGTTACAGATGAGGACGTAGAACGTATGCAAACTGTTCGGGAAACACTCCCTATCAATCTGCATCTTTCGGAAAGCGATTATCCCTTTGATATACTCGTCACAGTGAGCAATGGTGACAATACTGCCTCTGTCAGAGTTACTAACAGACATACAAATATCGTTTCAATTGTTAAAAATGGAGAGACGATTTTTACCGGTGAGATTAATGAATCAATAGAGGTTAAGAAGAAGGACCTTTCCATTGAGGAAATAGTAGAGTTTGCAAATACTGTCGATATCGAGCTTGTAAAGCCGATTTTAAAGCGTCAGATTGATTGCAATATGGCGATAGCTGAGGCGGGACTTCAGGGCAACTACGGAGCCAATATTGGCAGAGTATATCTTGACAACTATTTACCGGATATCAGTGTCAAGGCCAAGGCATACGCCGCAGCAGGAAGTGATGCTCGTATGAATGGTTGCGAGCTTCCTGTTATAATCAATTCCGGCAGCGGTAATCAAGGTATGACTGCCTCCATACCCGTGGTAATTTATTGGCGCGAGCTTGGTCTTGACGAAGAGAAGCTTTATCGCGCACTTTGTATATCCAATCTTTCTACTATTCACGTAAAGCAGGGTATAGGTACGCTGTCTGCTTATTGCGGTGCAGTTGCCGCGGGAGCAGGAGCGGGAGCCGGCATTACATATCTTTACGGCGGAGGATATAAGGACATTGCTCATACTCTTGTAAACGCGCTTGCAATAGACTCCGGTCTTATTTGCGACGGTGCAAAAGCGAGCTGTGCGGCAAAGATTGCAACCGCGGTTGAAAATGGTATTCTTGGATTCAATCTTTATCGCTCTGGCAATCAGTTCCTCGGCGGAGATGGTATTGTAAAGAAGGGTGTCGAGAACACAATTGAAAGCGTATCAAGACTTGCAAAGGACGGCATGCGCGACACGGATAAAGCAATTCTTGAAATTATGTTAAACAAATAGGAGATAAAATGAAAAATAAAAGAGTATTCGTTTCTGTTTTATGCTTCATTCTTATTTTGACAGTATCAGTGATTCCCACGGGTTTGGCTGCGGGAGCAGCAACCGACGATTTTGATTATTCAAAACCGGGATCTAATAACACCGTATTCACCTCGGCCGATCTTTTGGAGTATATTGATAATGATATCCTGCTTTCCGAGGGCGAGCGCGCTTACCTTAGTCAATACGGAACGTTTAAATTAAGCTATGAATCTGTTACCAATCAGCAAATAACGATTGTTAACACCGAGAGCATAACTCAAATTACAGCACGCCCTTATTCCTACACGGCGGCAAACGGAAAGGAGCTTACCTGGATTCCCAAGTCCGTCAGCGTTGACGGCATATCCGGAGAATTGGTACTTGATAACGGCTCCTATGTTGCTACCTTTGATTCCTCACCCTTAAATGAAAGTTCAACCGTTGATGTTACGTACGAGCTTGAGGGTATTCCCGCTATTCCTGCATCTAAGGTAAACGAGATACTTAATCTTGTATATGACAAGGCGTTGGGCATCAAGGATGAGTTTGAAGCATATGAGTCAGCCAAGAACGCTTATGATACATATTTTAGCGAAAATCACGCCGTGATTGAGAAATATTATTCCGATATAGGCAGTTACAATCAATACTTGCGCGATGTATTTATCTATAGCGAAAAGAAGGAAGTTTTCGACAGCTATCTTGATGCACTTGAAAAATATAAACAGGATTGTGACGACTTTGAAGAATATGAGAAAAAGCTCAAAGAGTACAATGATGCAGTTGAACACAATCTGAATTATCCTGATGATTATGCAAAGTTTGAACAAGATCAAGCAAAATATGAAGAATATCTTTCTCAACTTGCGATAGTTGACGAGCAGATAAAAGTGCTTGACGACGGACTCTTCTTGAAGGCTACCTATCTTGACCGTCAGCTTTACAGCTCTCTGTTCTCAAGCCTTGTCGACGAGGTTATAGCTGCAAATAAGCAAATCTATATTACTACTCTTGGCATAGACGAACAGGTTATCGACGATTGCATCGAGGCTTCCGATGATATAAGAGCAATTCTTGAACCGAAGAATGGTAAGCATTACAAGAAGCTGAAAACCATAGAAGAAAAATACGATTTTTATGTTAATTACCGTGACGAGCTGCGTGACGCTATAATTAAGCTCACGTGCGCTTTACACGAACTGTATTCCAACAATGCGCTAAGAGAAATGATGCATTTTGCGCCTGAGATCGTCGGCAGATCGGATTACACCGAGAAGCTCTCCATCTTTATCTCTCAGCTAATTCTGTTCTCGAATGCTCTCTCGGACGAAACCGTGATGAGTTTTGACGGCTCAATGGTGCTTGACAAAAACACCAAATTCAGCTATTGGAACGAGGCAGGTGTAGAAATAAAGAACAGAAGCGCTATAGATATCCTTGAAGGCAATGAATACATTAAGGACAGCGGTAACGCTGCGCCTATATCGGGCGGTTATCCCACCGAGGTAAAAGAGCCTACCGAACCTCAGCTTATCGATCCCCTACCTGATAAGCCTGAAGATATGTCGCGTCCGATTGAGCCGGAATATGTTGAAGAGCCTGACGAGCCCGAGGTTGTTTACGAGCCCACGCCCCCCGCAGGCTTTATTGAAGAACCCACAAAGCCCAAGGACTATGATAATATTATATACAAACAGATCGTTTCCGATCTTGACTCGGGACTTATTACCGAAAGGGAAGAGGTAAGCGAGGATGTCAAATACACTCCTTCCGCAACTCTTACCAAACGAATATATTCTACCGAAGCAGTTACGGTTACCTTTACAGACGGTAAGGGTGAGGTAGTGTCAACGGTTAGCGTAGATAAGGGTACAGCCGTTAACTTTATTGGCGAGATTCCCACTAAGGCTGAGGATTTCAGCGCAACGTATACCTTCTATGCGTGGACAGATTCCGAAGGTAATATTTTTGATCTTTCCAAGGTTGATGAAGACGTCACTCTGTATCCTCTCTTTAGTCCAAGCTACAAAGAATATGATATCGAATATAATGTAAATGGTACTAACAAAAACCGTATTAGCGTCTTTCTCCCTGATATGACGCTTGATTATCTGCCGATTACGTCATTTGCCGAGCTTGCCAACGAGCATTTTGCGAGCTTGCGTGTCAGTGCAGGAAACGTAACGCTTGAGCTGTCATATAGTTCGCTTATGGATCTTGACAAGGCGGGCGTGTCATATCTTGACGTAATTATCGACACGGCGACTGCCGGAATTCACTCATATAACTTCATAGCATTTGATGATGAGGGAAAAACGGTAGATATAACCTCGCGCATCGAAGTTACAATACCTTGCCCCGATTCAACATTTGCAAAAGATTCCTTACTCACATATGCTGA
Organism: Eubacteriales bacterium; assembly: GCA_045634385.1. Taxonomy (GTDB): domain Bacteria; phylum Bacillota; class Clostridia; order Oscillospirales; family CAG-272; genus UBA1740. Next base: position 19,580 of record JAZRAE010000045.1, read on the forward strand.
TGGCGAACAGATAAAGTACGTTGATAAGACATACTCTGGTAGTGCAGTATGCTTTTCCGCAGCAACCAATCGCTCGTATACGATGACTGTTAGGTATATCATCAACGTATCTTCAAGCGTGTCAAACGTTGTTACAGCACCGGAAAACGCTCTTCCCGGTCAGACGGTTTCACTTGATTTAAATGTTCCGCTCGGAACAGTTCTTGATCTATACTATGTTCTCGAGTCCGATTCCAAGACCAAACATACGATTGAGGGGGCATCCTTTGTTATGCCGTCGGAAGCTATAAGAATCGGCGGACGTATTACCACCATTGATTACATAATTATTTTTGTAAGTGACGGGAAAGAAATATCCAATAAGGTTTATAAGTACGGTGATACCGTGCGAATTCCTAACAATCCAATAAAGCTTTCCGACGGAGAATATAGCTACAAATTTATGGGTTGGTCTCCGGAGGTTCTTTCGACCGTTACGGATAATTGTACATACGTCGCTCAGTTTGAGCGTACGCCCTTACCTGTTGTAGAGGAAGAATTCCCATGGTTTACTGTGATTTTTTACACAGCAATCACCTTGTTTACCCTCGGTGCAGTCACGCTTGTCATCTTTATTCTTGACAAAAAAGGGGTAATAAACGTTAAAGAAATAATTCAATTTATCAAGCATAAACTCTCACGGGTAGGGGGCGTTGAGCAGCCCACCGATCCCACAACTCCATTGGAAAACGACGTTTTTGAGGAAAACAAGAAAAAAAACGAGTCAGAAAATGAAACGGATACACCCGAGGTATAAAAACATATCCCCGTACCCGTGTCAAGTTTGACAAATCCGCAAAAATGGGTAACAGCACACAAAATGTTGCTTATTTAGTAAAGTTTATTTTACGGCAAATTTAATAAAAAAAGAAATGGGTTTTGTACAAAATTACGGCAAAACCCATTTTATTTTCTAAAAATCTAAAATATTTTTGCTTTTTTTATTGACAAATTTAACACGGGGTGGTATAATCTTGCTGTAATAGACTATTTAAAGGATATTTTATTTAAAAAAATATATTTACGAAAGGTAGACAAACAAATGAAAAAGACACTATGTTCGGTTTTGACGTTGTTACTCGCTGTAATGATGGTGTTTGGTGTTGTTGCTCCTATTATCAGCTCTGCTGCGGAGAGTACACCTGCTATCAAGGGTACCAACGGCTTAAGCGATAGTTCTTACGATGCAGGTTGGATTAAGATCGACCGAGTTGGTAATGAGCTTATCGTGACCTTATCGCCGGATATCGATTCTGCCAAGCAGATTGATAAAGCGGTGCTTAAGGAAATCGTTGACGAGATTCTCGTCCATGCCAAGAACATCGTTATCAAGTCCCTTAAGGAGGACATCCTCAACGGCCAGTACGGTGAGGGTGAGGACGGTTTTACCGATCTTGATAGCGTATGGTCTACCGCTTTTGACACATACCTCACTCAGTGCGGATGCGAGAGCGGTGATTACGTAGGATTCTTCAAGAAAGCACTTGAGGATGAGAAGCTTATTGATGAGCTTGTTGATTATGCGTGCAGCCTTCTTGTTGCAGCACACAAGGCAGGTATCGTTGATAACGAAACTCTCGAATCCTTCGACGTTGAGTCTGCTATCCAGCAGGCATTCAACACCAAGACATCCGATCTTCTTGAAGAGCAGAAGACCAAGAATGTCAACGCTTATGTAGCGTACATATTCGGCGAGGGCAGCGAGAATGCAGTTGATTCCGCGGTTCTTGGCTTTGCAAACAAAGAAGTTGCTAACTATGTTTACAACGTAGCTGCTGACGCATACTCCGACACGGGTATGAACGGCGACTCCGATATTGAGGAAGCTATCGCGAAATACGTATCCTTGAAAAAAGAAGAGGGCAAGGCTCTTGATGAGATCATCACCAAGGGTACTGCGGTTTCCGTACTTCGCGACATTGTTGCGGAGATTGACGATGCTAACGTTATCGCGTCCGTTAAGGCTACGATTGAGAGCAAGGTTTCCGGCAACTCGGGTTATTCCGATAAGGTTTACGAGGCTGTTCTCGGTCTTACCGAGGCACAGTTTGATGCCAAGATCGTAGAGTACACCAACAAGATGGTTGCAGGTTATGAAAAGACTGTTTCCGATCTTGCAGATGTTGACACCGAGATCTCTCTTGTAGACATCATTGGTTACGTAGATGAGATTGCTGTTGGCGCTCATGTTCTCTACGGCACGAAGGCAACAGGAAAGGGTAAAGAATTCAAGCTTGACAACCTTGTGGGTCTTCTTGCTGAAATCCCCAACTTTGAGGAAATTTCCAATATGGATAACGACGAGATGGAGCTTTCCTTCGACGTTACCATCGACACTATCTTTGATAGCACCTGTGCATTCACTCTTACCGGTAAGATAGGTGGCGGCTACGATGAGATCAGAGCGATCGCAGAGATCATCAGCAGACACGTTAGCTTTGATTACGTAGACGGCACCGTAGTATTGAACGTTGATATTCCTGAGAGCGTTTCAAAGGCTATTCTTAAGGCTGCGAACTCGGATCGTATCGATCCCGCACTTAAGTCCAAGGTTTTCAGCGCATTTATGGCTAACGGTAATGATGTTTACGCTCTTATCAAGGAACTCTCCTTCGATGATCTTATGAAGCTCATCGACTGTGTTGACTTCGAGGGCATACTTACCCACGATATCATCAGCCAGTACGTTGACCTCAGCAGATTCACTAATGAAGAAATCGAGCGTCTCGTTAAGAAGTATGAGAGATACTTCAACTTGGCTCTCGAGTACAGTGTTCGTATCGCTGATAAGGCTGTACAGTACATTCCCGAAAAGTACATGGATAACTGTGTACTTGACCTTCTCAATTACGAGGATTCCAACGACAAGTTCACCTACGCTAACGGTACTGTAAGATATGAGGGTACTCACACCCTTCCTTACGAGTATCTTAAGAAGGGCTTGACCAAGGCTGCAGACCTCGTAGGTGTTGAGGATGCTTATGTTTCCATCCTTCTCAGCTTCATTCCCGAGACTTATAAGCAGAACGGCTTTACCCTCAGTGCGGATATCACAGTCAATATGGAGAAGATCAACCGTATCGACTATGAAGTAAACGGCAAGGTTGTAAGATCAGGCTTCCTTCCCGCAGGTGCTGATATTGCTGACTTCGCACCCGCTACCGGTAACCTTCTTGGCTGGGTTGACCAGTATCGCGAGGTTGTTACCAAGATGCCTGACTACGATGTAGTTCTTACCGCTGTTTATAACGACGGCAACGCATACCCCACCAAGGATATTGACAAGTTCTACAACGGAAAGTCCGAGTCTGTCGGCGTATTCATTGGTGACAGCATCAACACATATACATATAAGTGGTATAAGGATGGAGATCTCCTTCCTGTTACCGCAAACTCCTTTGATGTAACCAACGTTAAGGACAGCGGCGTATATGCATACGTTGTATACTGCAACGGTGTTGAGACTCACAGAGGTGACATCAATGTTACCATTAAGCGTGCGGTTATTGACACAAGCGCAGTAGCTCTTGATAAGACCTACTTTGCATATGACGGAAACGTTCACGAACCCAACCTCGTTGGCGTGCCCGAGGGCGTAAGTGTAGCTTTTTCCGGTGACATTAACGCAAAGAATATCGGTGATTACACCGTAGTTGTCAGCTTTACAGCTGATGATGAAAACTATATTGCTTCTCCCGCTACCGCAGAGTACGAGTGGAGCATCAAACACATCATCGACGTATCCAAATTCTATTGGATGGGTCCGATTGATGAGAACGATCCCGAGAACGATGTTGATGCGTTCTTCGTAGACGGCAAGTATTACAAGGTTATCCTCGTAGACGGCAATCCCGATGACGACTTCGATTACCTTGAGGTTCTTAACGTTACTTATTCCGACAACGAGTATATGCACGCAGGCAAGTATACTGCGAAACTTATTTCCGTTGAGCTCAAGGATGAGTTCAAGGATGAGTATATGCTTATCGGTCTTGACAGTCTTCCCAAGACATATGATTGGGAGATCTTCCCCCAGAGCATTGACGTTTCCAAGCTCACCTGGAGCAGCGACGTTTCCTTCGGTTATGACGGTAACGTTCACGGTGTACAGCTCAACTCTTGGCCTGTAGGACTTGTTCCTCAGTATACCAATAACGAGAACACCGAGGCAGGTAGCTACGTTGCATCCGTGACCTTTGGATTTGCGACGGGTTATGAGAACGACTATGAGGTTATTGGTAAGGTTGATGATTGTTCTTGGACTATCACTCCTAAGACCTTCAACGTATCCACTCTTACTTGGTCCGTTGTTGATTATATTTACAACGGCAACGTACAGAAGGTACAGATTACCAATCTCCCCACTTTCATTACTGCTGAATATATCGTAGCATCCGCTATTAACGCAGGTAACTATACTGCAACCGCAGAGCTTACTTGCACAAGCACCAACTATGTTCTTTCTGCAGACACCATCACTTATGACTGGTCTATTGCTCCCGTCCTTGTTGATGTATCCGTCTTCGCTTGGAACTACAGCACTCCCTTCGTATTTGATGGAGTAGCTAAGGAGATCCTTCTTAGCGTTATTCCCGAGGGCGTAAGTGTTACTTACACCAACAACTCCGCTACCAACGCAGGTAGCTATACCGCAACTGCAGTTATCACTTGTCCTACCACCAACTACGTTCTCGTAGAAGAGGGCGCGCCCGTTGCTTCGTACACTATCGAGTGCGATTGGGTTATCGAAAAGGCAGAGGTAATCGTAAGCGGTATTAACTGGAATTATGTAACAGGCAGCATCGTTTATAACAAGGCAGAGCAGGGTGTAACTGCTACTTATAACCTCAGTGTTACAGCAGACATCATCTCTACCATTACCGGTAACAAGGGTACCGATGCAGGTAGCTATCAGGCAGAGATCACATTCGCTTCCAATGACGATAACTACTTTGTAACGGTTGCAGCCGGTGAGCCCACAGTTCTCAACTGGGGTATCGCTCCTCTTACTGTAGATGTTTCCGGTCTTACCTGGAACTATAGCACTCCTCTTGTATATAATGGAGAGCTCCAGGGTATCACTCTTAACACCATTCCTGAGGGTGTAAAGGTTACTTACAGTAACAACTCTTACACCAACGCGGGTAGTTATACTGCAACAGCAGTTGCAGAGCCCGACAATAGCAACTATGCTATAGATGGTGAGATTCCTTCTTGTGATTGGTCTATTGCCAAGGCGGCTATCGATGGTTCGAGCATCAAGTTCGAGAACGCTACCGTAACCTACGAATTCGGCAAGCTCCATAGCATCTTTGTCAGCGGTGACGCAGACATTCTTGCTATGCTTGACGTTACCTATGAGGGCAACGGCAAGACTCTTATCGGTACTTATTCCGTTACCGCTACCATCACCGTAAAGGATGAGTATGCAGGCAACTATACCTACTCCGATGAACTTACCGCAACTCTTACGATCGCAGGCGACAAGAAGAACAACCACGAACTTAAGGATGGCAACGATGTTATCGTTAAGATCGAGGCTACCGAGGGACTCGATCCAGACAATATTATCGCAGGTGGCGTTACTACCGACGTAGAGGCAACCTACGAGATCGACGGCAAGGAAGCAGAGCTTCTTGTTGCATATGACATTTATTTCACCGAAGGTGATGCAGTTGTTTCTGTAGACGGTCAGACCTTCAAGGTTAGACTTCTCATTCCCGCAATTTATCGCGGTCTTGATGACGATGAGCTGATGGTTATCCATATCAAGGATGATGGCTCCATCGATGTTATGGATGCTACCCGTGATGGTGACTACATGGTATTTGAGACCACTCACTTCTCCAAATACGCAATTGTTCGCGTAGACAGAGCAAGCTTTGCTTGGCTCTGGATCATCCTTGCTGTGATTCTCGTAGCAGGTATTGCAGTTGCAGTTTACTTCGTGCTTGAGGGCAAGAAGAATACTGTAGCAGCTCCCGATGAGATTCCTGCAGTCGAGGAAGAGCAGCCTGAGGCTGAGCCTGTAGCTGAAGATACAGAGGAACCCGTGGTTGAGGAAGAACCCGTAGTCGAGGAAATCGAAGAGGTTCCCGAGGTTGACGAAGTCGTTGAAGAGGTTGCCGAAGAGGAAGTTCCTGAGGTTGACGATCAGATCGAGGTTACTGACGAAGAGCCTGTAGTTGAGGAAGAATCCGTAGTTGAGGAAGAGCCCGTAGTTGAGGAAGAGCTTGTAGTTGAGGAATCGCACGTTCCTACCGAGCCTCAGACCGCTGTTCTCGTTATGGGTGAGGACGGCAAGGAAGCTACCGCTATTATCGACGGCCAGGTTGTTCATATTAGATTTAGAAGCTCCTTCATGTCTAGACTTATCCAGTCCTCCGAGAACATTCAGGACTTCTACTCCACAATTAAGAATCACGTTCTTTCCTACAAGGGAATCAAGGCTCGCGGCAGCTGGAACTACGAGGCATTTAATAAGGGCAGAATCCAGCTTGTTAAGCTTAACGTTAAGGGTAAGACTCTCATTGATAACCTTAACCTTGATCCTAAGGAATTCAACATCAACAAGTACCACTTCATCGATTGTTCCGATAAGCCTAAGTTCGCTAAGGTTCCCATGATGATGAAGGTTAGAAGCGGCAGAGCACTCAAGTATACTCTCGAGCTTATTGACGAGATGATGCTTAAGTATGAGCTTACTCAGGGTGAAGTTCCCAATGTTGATTACAGAATGCCTTACGAAACCACTGAGGAGCTTGCAAAGCGCGGTCTTGTGAAGGTTATCCTTCCCGCAGGCGTAACGCTCAGCGATGACATGACATTCGTACATGTAAACGTAAGCGAACTTATCGAGTCCGGTACAAGCGAGAAGACCACCGAGCAGCTTATGTTTAACGAGACTCCTGTCGAGGATGCTATCGCAGAGGAAAATGCTATAGAAGAAATCGTTGTTGTGGTTGAGCCCGTAGAGGAAGCTCCTGTAGAAGAAGCTCCTGTAGAAGAAGCTCCCGTAGAGGAAGCTCCTGTAGAGGAAGCTCCTGTAGAGGAAACTCTTGTAGAGGAAACTCCTGTAGAGGAAACTCCCGTAGTTGAAGAAACTCCCGTAGTTGAAGAAACTCCCGTAGTTGAAGAAACTCCCGTAGTTGAAGAGCACGTAGTTGAGATTCTTGAGGACGGTACTGTTCACGCAGATGCAACCTTCGCTGACGAGCTTGTAACCGATGAGGAAGCAGAGGCTCGCATTGAGGTAATTCGCGAGGAAGTTAAGCACACCGGTAAGATGGGTGAGATCAACCTCGATATAATCTGTGAAAACTTCGAAGACGACGATGTCGTTGACGTAGATGCCCTTAAGGCAAAGCGTCTTGTATCACCTAAGATCGGCAGAGTAAAGGTTCTTGCTCGCGGTGTTATGTACAAGAAACTTACCATTAAGGCAAGCAAGTTCTCTCTCCAGGCTGTAAAGATGATTACTCTTGCAGGCGGTAAGGCAGAGCTTGAGGAATAATTAAATAAAAAATTATCCGCAAAATAAGAAGAAGGTGCGCTTTGTGCGCACCTTCTTTGAATTACAGACATACAAAAAGCAAAAAAAGCAAGATCGAAGTTTTTAAGACACCTCTGATCTTGCTCATTTTTTACTTATAATCAGCACTTGATTTACACGGTTTTGTCAAATTTGATCCGTATCTGCCTATGCTCAAGCTCGGTCAAGGATTTTACCGTTACGTTTTCGTAACTTTCACAAAAACCGTCCTCTTTGAGTAAGGTGTCTATATCCTTGACATCTACACCAAAGTACAGCAGTATTCTCACCGCAACTTGCTCACCGCCGTATACTTTTCCTCTAAACAGGCATATGTCACCATCCTCGCCGTCCTCGTTCGTGAGCCATTTAATTTCGGGGTTATAGCCCTCGTTGCCCCAGAGCTGTATGCTCACTCTCTTTTTCTCCAAAAGGTCAATAACGAGTGTCTTTCCGGCATTTACAGTTGCACTGTCTCTTGAGGTAAAGCGTCCAATATATTTTATTTCGCTATAAGATATGGAAATATAGCGGAAGAAATACACAAACGTAAATATGATTGCTCCGATAATGCAAAGAATAAGAGGGTAAAGCTTAAATAATCCGGTTGTGCTGTCATTGTAGCTGATACATAACATCAAGAGAGCGGACATTGGTACAAGTACCCAATACGCACGTAAACGTGACGCATAAATATATGTTGGCTTCATATTTTCTCCTATAGCAATTGATTTATATTTATATCAATTATAGCATTTTTTCATAAAAAAAGCAAGAGCTTTAGAGACAATAGTACATTATCTTTGTCTTAATTTGTGCATTTGTCTTAAAAGTGTATTTTTTGAAGGTCTGCGCTTGAAGACTAAAGTAAAATGTGATATAATGTATTTGACGAACAAATATGTGTAAGGGAAAAGAAAGGAGTGTTTTATGCGAAAAATGAAAAGTTTGCTTATTTTTGCTTTACTCATTTGTACCTGCGTTCTTGCATTCGTTGGATGTGATGATATTTTAGGTCAAACCGGTTTGCTTGAGGGCTTAATTCCCCATAAACACACCGTTGTAGAGCATGTCGGCAAGGAGCCGACTTGTATCGATGGCGGATGGGCAGCTTACCAAACTTGCTCGGAGTGTGATGAATACACGACCTACACCAAGCTTGATCCTTTGGGACATGACTTTAGCGGAGAATATGAGACTAATGATGAAAATCACAGTTTATTCTGTAGCAGATGTTTTGAAAGAATTGATGAATTACACGATTGGAATTTGGGAGAAGTAACCAAAGCTCCAACTTGTACCGATGCAGGTGAGAAGACATTTGTATGTAATATTTGCAATAAACAAAGTACAGAGGAGCTTTTACCTCTTGGCCATGATTATCCCGATGCCTTTCTTCCCGGTGTAAACTATCACAGTCATTCTTGTCAGAGATGTGATGAAACTGTTGAACAGGCGCACATTTGGTCTGATGGCGAAATCATAAAAGAGCCTTCTTGCGATGATGTTGGTATCGAGACATTTGTTTGTGTGGTTTGCGGTTATGAAAAAGATATGATTCTTTCCGCCCTTGGTCACGATTACAAAGATTATATACCGGACGGTGACCTTCATATTCGTACTTGCTCCCGATGTGGAAAAACCGATAGTCAGGCACATTCGTGGTTGGATGCAAATGTTATTGAAGAACCTACCTGCACTGATGCCGGTGTTAAAAAGTATGTGTGCATAATTTGCAGAGGGGAGAAATTGGAAGATATAGATCCTCTCGGTCACGATTTTAGTGATGAATATCAGCCCAACGGTGACGTTCATAGTCTTACTTGCAGCCGTTGTACAGAGACCATGGATGAAGATCATAAGTGGCAACTCATAGAATATATTGCCCCCGATTGTGCTAATATGGGTTGTCAAAAGTATACTTGCTCTGTATGTAATCAGGAACGCTATGATTATATACCAACTATAGATGAACATTATGAAGGCGAGTGGAAGATTGCCGTTCCCGTAACTGCTCTTACTGACGGATTTAAGGTTCTTCCTTGTTCAGTTTGCGGAATTGTACTTGATGAGCAGATACTGTCAGCAGAGGTAAACTCTATGCCGATCATTTACCTTGAAGGTGATTACTTATCTGCAACCGCGGCTAAAAACGAGGTAGAAATGACCTTCAGCTATATTGAGCCGGATGACGGGCTTTCCTTTGATGGATATTCTACCATTAAGGTTCAGGGCGCAACCTCTACCAAGTACGCAAAGAAAAATTATACTATCAAGTTCTTTAAAGATGATACCTACGATAAAAAGCTCAAGGTTGACCTTGGATGGGGTAAGGAGAGCAAGTACGTTATGAAAGCTAACTGGGTAGACTTTATCGGGGCTCGTAACGTTGTTTCTTGCCGTCTGTGGGGCGATATGGTCCTCACTCGTAGTGAAACGGAAATTCAGCAGCGTCTTGCAGCTCTGCCTACCAATGGCGGTGCTATAGACGGTTATCCTATAGCTGTGTTTATGAACGGCGAGTTCCATGGCATCTATACAATGAACGTTCCCAAGGACGAATGGATGTTCGGTATGGATGATTCGGAAACAGAGGCGTTTATGGGCGCAGATGATTGGAATCATACCAATTTCAGCAGCTATATCGGCTACTTTAAAGAGAATTCCGAAGGTGATCTTGTTACCGAAGGCTGGGAGCTCAAATATTGCGGAAGCGATGATGTTACTTGGGTTACCGATAGCTTCAACGCTTTGATTCAGTTCTGTTGGGACAACGAGAGGGAGTCGTTCAAGGCGGGTATCTCCGAGCATCTTGACATTGATGCTGCTATAGATTATCTCATTTATATGTACGTAATCTATATGCGCGATAATTCCTCCAAGAATATGCTTTGGGCAACCTATGACGGCAAGGTTTGGATTCCTTCTGTTTACGATCAGGACGGAGTCTTCGGACAGGTGTGGGACGGCGTGAGAAATGCACCTGCAAATGGTATGCTGCCGTCTGTAAATTCCGATGGCAGTATCTGCGATGGCGTTAATTTCGGACCGCAAGCAGGTTATCAATATGAGGGGAAGAACTTTATTCTTTGGGACCGTATTTGGAACGCATTTACAGAGGAAATTCTTATCCGCTATAAGGAGCTTAGAGAAACAGTTTTGAGCGAGGGAAATATGATAGCGGAATTTGAAGCATTCCGTACTTGCATTCCTGATTCTGTCTATGAGGCAGATATTGAGAGATGGGAATCCGATCGAAACCAATGGTGGGGAAGTAACTCGGGCGTTTGGTATGAAAAGTTCGATTACGAATACACTTATAAGTGGATAGGAGACCGTCTTGAATATATGGATAACGCTATGAGCAAAATATATTATAACTCCTATCTGCCAAGCGTAGAAACTCCCGCACTTTAAATTAACTCAATATTTAAAATCAATAAAGAAGCCGCCATTCGCAAGGTTGAATCTGCGAATGGCGGCTTTAAATATTTCAAAAGAAACTATAAATCAGTGAGGATATTTGTCATAACTTCAGGTAGCGCTGTGGAGGTCTATGATTAATTCAAGGTAATGACTTCATTCACGTCAGCTACCGCGTCTTTCGAAACCTTAAAAGTGAAATGAGTATATTGCATATCATCAGTACCAATACAGGGAATATCCGTTCTTACGACTACGTATGCCTTGCTTTCGGAAACGTACAGATTATCTACGGTTAATTTTATTGAGCTCGAACCATGGACAATTACCTTTGTAATGATTAAGGCATTTTCCTCAAAAAAATCTTCGTCATAAAGATCTTTTTGACTATCGATTATATTTTTCATATAGGAATTGTAAGAGCCCGTTTGTTCCGTTGCTTCCGATAAATAACTTAAATAATTATCATAGTCCTCTTTTGACTTGATAATAAATTCTTTGCCTAAATTTAAATTTAGCAGTTCATCTGTTATTTCGTAGTTCAAAATTACTGCACTGTCTGTGTAATAATCGATTTTGGGCATATGATTTTCTGCCCACATTCTCTGCATATTAACGAATAAGTTTTCAACTAACGATTCTTCTTTACTTATCCTTATGACTTCTTGGTATATATCCTCCGTGAAGTCATTTCTATCGAATATTATATTGATCATTTTTATGGCATTGAGCGCAGAAACCGCTGCCTTTGCAAATACGTTTTCCATATCGTATTTTGCAACAATATCGTCAGCCGAAGCATTGCTATCAAGTATGTATATACAATGAACCTCATCAACAGGGTGATAATAATAAATATATTCGGGATATTCCTCACGCAGTCCGTTGATCTCATCTTGCAGTGTGTTTTCGTAATCAACTACAATTTGAGCAACATTTTTGGGAATCTGCCCTATATTATATCCACAAATATCACAAATACCATCTTCGCTTTTGTCATAATGTTCTGCCGTGGTGTCGATATCGCATCCGTTCCAAGTGCAATTAGCAGTACACCAATGATATGTTTCATCAAAATACCATTCTCCGAAAATGTGTTCGTGCTTTGATCCGCATAGGTCACAGATGTCATCTTTGTCACCGTCTACATGATTCTCAACCAACGGCTCAATGTCGCACATATTCCAAGAGCAACTTACAGCGCGCCAATGATATTCACCGCTGTATTGCCATTCACCCACGATATGTCTGTGACCCAATAATTCGCAGGACGATAAAAGACACACGCACAAAATTACTACGAAGAGTAATGCACTTTTTTTCATTATTCTATCTCCTTCAATTATCATATAGCGGTATTAAAACAAAAATTATTTGAGGTTTAATGTATCCAAGCTTGTATTAATGTAGTTAGCTATGTATTATTGTTTCAATTCTGTCTTTAAAGATTTTGTACCGGAAAACATTAAATATATAGAAACACATACAGTGCCGACTAAATCAAAATAGTGGGCTATCGTTGTATCCTTTGACAGTAGCATAACGATAAAAGTAACAACTACTGAGCTATCAACAAATGTTTTTGCTCTGTACAGATTGCTTTGAGCCAATAAGATCTTATTATTTGTTTCAGTACCGAGTTTGTTATATTTTCTCCAAAAAATGCTGTTTGCACTAACGCTTAAAACGGCGATTATCAAACTCGGTAACACATTTCCTTTATCCGACTCGGATGAGGTTATTGCCAACACTATCATGATAATACCACATAAAACCATGGCTGCACTGACAAATATATTTGTGCTTTTTTCGTAACGTTCTTTTTTGCATTCGTCTACTACGTCACCCTTGACAGTCATACAGTAAACAACAAATGAAAGCACGATTGCTAAAAATTCAACGCATCTTCTTATAAAATCGGCAATCTGAGTTGAGCTTCTACCCGCGATAAGTCCTAAGCCGACAATGAGAGGACCGGGCGCGCTCATTACTATTGACCATAGGAGCGTTTTTGCTCCCTTATTTTTTTCAAACATAATATCAACCTCCTAAGAAGATTACCGAGGGAATAATAACGATCATAGCGACAGCGGGGCAGATGACTGTATCAAGTCCATTCTTGGCACACATTTCTGCTATCGTGCATACCGTAGCAGCAAGAACAGCGATTATAAGAGAGAACGTAAAGTCTATGCCACCTCTTACAATTAAAACACTCAAGACAGAGACGAGCGCACAAATAAACATTGTAAGCGATCCCTCTATACTTTTCTTGTTGTCTGCCAGTTTCCACTTGATTTTATGCTTTCCAAAGTTTTTGCCGACCAAAGCGGCAAATGCATCTCCAACACCCCAGGCATAAATCGAGGCAAGTACGAGATGTTTATCATTGAATATGCCCCAACATACAGTAACGCTTAGTGCCATCATACCGACTGCCAATACCATACTGCTCTTGAATTCGCCCTTTTTTCGTTCATTGACAAATGACGAGAACTTGGGATTCTTTTCTATAAACAACAGAATAGGGAACAGAATAACCATTAGCGACAGGGCAAATATTGCCGCCATCCACCACGTATCAAACGCAAAGACAAGCGGAATATATGCGCCGAGCAGGATGAGATGAAGTATCTTTCTGAAGAACTCGTCGGGAATTTTACACAGTATTCGAATGGTAATCATAATACATGCCGCAAAAGCTATGTAAAGTAATGTAACGCATGTTCCGTATAAAAATGGATGCATATTTTCTCCTTGTATTATTAAAGTTATTGTATGTGAATAGTTCATCAAAAATACAATATGCCTTAAAATAAATACTAAATTTACGTTTTTATTCAAAAAAGAGCCCCTTTTTTGTTTACGTACGACTTTACGTATAAAGGGATATACAGAGTTTTATCTATATTATTCATAGTTCATCTGTAAAGAAAAAAGTTATACTTTCAAAAAAATATAAACCCTATTATTAAAGTCCTTTGCTTCTTCATAAACGGCGTGACCGAGATTTTCATACATATAGATATCACATCCAAGCTTGTCAGCAATTTCTTCGGAAGCAGTACCTGTAACGATTTTGTCCTCTTTGCCGCCGAGAACGAGTACAGGACACTTGATCTTATCTAAAATATCATATGAATTACACGTGAGACAGGATTTTGCAAGTATAACAAATCGTGATACGTCCTTTGGTTTTTGCAAAAGTGTCAACAGCGGCATAAGGGGGCGGTATCTTTTTATGTATGAGTCAGAGTACATTTTTTCCGCCATATCTCTGACAAACTCATTCATTGCCCCTTTTTCCGACATTTCTACCCAGTTGTTGATAACCTCTGTTACGGTATCGTTGTTTTTAGAAAGTGTTACGGCGAGAACGAGCTTTCTTACCAGATCCGGCCGGTCTATTGCAAGATATTGTGCAATCATTCCGCCTTGTGATACACCGAACACATCCGCATTTTTTATTTCCAATGCATCCATAGCCAGGGCGATATCAGATGCCATATCCCTCACGGTTATGCCTTCTTCTACTATAGGTCTGCGATCAAACAGATAAACGGTATAATCCTTTGCGAACATCCGATACATATAGGCGAGCGATGCCGAAGCACCCTTTATTCCACGAGTGTTAAGCCCTTGTATCATGATTAAAGGCTTCATGCCTTTTCCAAATCTGATATAGTCAAATTGCATATCACGAATATTCAATTTTAATTCTTTGGAATTGTATATCATAAAGCATATCACCTTTAGATTTGAGTTTACTTGATTTATTATAGCATAGAGTATGGAAAATGTAAAGAGTAGGGTAGATTTCTTTACAAATTGAACCGCCACATTTGTTAAAGCAAATCGTGCTCGATAGATCAGAGGCTCTTGGCTTTGTATTCTTTGAAGATGAATTGACGGCAAGCCGTCATGAATTGAAGCCTTGGGGCTTCATGATTTGAAATCTCCGATTTCATGAATTGAATTGCCCTGTTTCCCAATGCCGCAGGCAATTCATGCACCGTAGGTGCAATTCATGGCGTAAGCCAATTTATGCCCGTAGGGCAATTCATTGTTCTCCAAGAGATAATAAAAAATGCTCCGATTTTTCGGAGCATTTTTTTGTATCGACCAAAGTCGAAATTATCTCTTGGAGTTTTGAGAGTACCGTTTGGTATCGTGAATATCGTTAAATATCGTGTGATATCGTAGCTTTATCGTGTGTTTTCGTGCGATTTCGTGAACATCGTGAGTATCGTTTAATAAAGTGTTGCACCAAATTTGCACCAAAATCACACCAACACTCAACGCCTATTCAGATCGACAAATTAGAATTTATTAAGCTGTTTTATGTAATATTGAGAAGTTAAGCAATTTATTTTTCAAGATCTCCATCAGTGCAATGGACGATGAAATCACCGGATCCATAGCACCAATTATCTTTTTTGTTTCCCAAAGCTCCATATATTCCGTCAACTGATTTCCATTCATTTTTGCTTCCGCCAAAATTGATATCTGAAAGCGATGTACACACACCAAAAGCTCCATGACCTATTTTCTTTACAGAGCTTGGAATATAAACATTTTTAAGGGAAGTGCATCCTAAAAATGTGTCAAAATCAATTTTCTCTATCCCGTTTGGGATGGAAACAGTTTCAAGCGATGTACAGTTACTAAACATTGCGTAGGGCAAGTCCACTAATCCACTTGGAAGATTGATCACTTTAAGACTTGAACATTCCGAAAATGCATATCCTCCTATCTCGGTAACACTTTCGGGAATTTCCAATTTCTCAAGAGATGAGCATCTAATAAATGCCCCGTAATCAATTTTTGTTATTTTACTGTGAAGTGAAAGCTCCTTAAGTGAGGTGCAGCCTTCAAATTGACGCATCGAAATTTCCGTCACTCCACTTGGAATGTTTATGTTTTCCAAAGCAGAACAATGATAAAATGCATATTCACCGATTACACCAATACTATCAGGAATGGAAATGCTCTTGATTTTCGTGTTTCCTGCAAAAGCATATCCACTTATTGTTTGAACACCTTTAGGAATTATATAACTCTCACCCTCATTTTGGGGTGCGTATTGAATGAGTGTTTTTTTATCTTTACTGTAAAGAATTCCATCAATAGATACAAAATTCTTATTTTCTTCGGCAATTTTTATTTTCTCAAGATTTTCCATCATGGAAAAAGCGTAATCGCCAATAAATTCTATTCCTTCTGGTAAAGTTACTTCAACAATTGAATTACAACCAAAGAAAGCGAATGCATCAATTTTTGTAATTCCATTATGGAAGCGTATAGATTCTAATTCCTTACACCCATTAAAAAGTGATCTATTAATATGCGTTACACCTGAGGGAATTTCAATGCTCCCCAGAGATTCACACATTGAAAATGCACCTGCCCCAATTTCAGTTACAGTTGAAGGAATGTTGATTGTTTCAAGAAAAATGCATTCTTGAAATGCGGAATTCCCAATTTTAGTAAGGTTTGCTTCTATCTGAACACTTTTTATTTTAGAATCATTATGTAATGGTCCACTTTTGTGGCAACAGGCGTAATCTCCAATTTCAAGCACCGGCTTTCCGTTGTAATATTCGGGAATAACAAGATTTTCAACATTCGCCCCAACATAAGATAAAACATAATATGTTCCGTCATCGGAAAGAGTATATTCTATTTTATCTTTATCAACATTCCTACATCCTGAAACCGTAAAAATTATCAAGAAGAAAAGAATTATACAAGTTATCTTTTTCATGAAAATACCCCTCCTTCAAATTCAAGTTTATCGAGCAGATAACCACTCAAGATAATTATACCATAAAAATACCAAAAAGTAAATAGGACGGCAAAAAAGTTATGAATTGACGGCAAGCCGTCATGAATTGAATTGCCCTCTCTCCTAATGCCGTAGGCAATTCATGAACCGAAGGTTCAATTCATGGCGTAAGCCAATTTATGCCCGCAGGGCAATTCATTGTTCTCCAAGAGATAATAAAAAATGCTCCGAAAAATCGGAGCATTTTTTGTATTCGACAAAGTCGAAATTATCTCTTGGAGTTTTAAGAACACTGTTTGATATCGTGAATAAGTGTGATTATACTCATTGCGAGCCACACCTCTTTTCGAGGTGGTGCTACGCACTCTGTTTTGCTGTTCGCAAAACGCTCGCAGAGCAATCTGCACTCGCTCGCTGGAGAACAAGCTCTCCGACTCGCTTCGTTTGATTATCGTCGCATATAATGTTGCACCAAATTTGCACCAAAATCACCGGGGCATTCAACACCGATTCAGCTCGATAAATTGGAATTTGACTCTCTTACAATTTGAAAACTTATTTCTTTATTACTTTTTTGCACCAAGTACGTTTGTTGCAATTCGGACACTTTAAATAACGGGTAAATCCCTTGTGCATCGCATTCATTGCTTCTTTATAAGTAGGCACTATTTCGCAACCGCAGTTTTTGCACTTGTAAGCACCTACGCTCACTTCAAGCTTTAATGCATAGAAGCACGGTATTAAAAACGCAACGCAGCTACCAAGAATGGTGATAAGTTGCCATATTCCTTCGGGTATCAAAAATGCGGCAATAAAGATACCTGCAATTAGGACTGTTATGCTTATAATCATAATTGCCCACATAGATGACCAAATTGTTTTGTTTTTCTTTTCTAATTCCTTTGCCATATCAAGCAAAAGTTGTTCGTTTTTTTGATTGTTGTTTTCCATACTTATTTTCTCCCCACTTAATAATTCATTTACACTGATGCCAAGAATATCACAGAGTTCAAGCATTATCGAAGTGTCTGGCATTGCCACGCCACGCTCCCACTTGGATACTGCTTTATCGGTGATGCTCAGTTTCTCTGCCAACTGTACTTGCGTTAAACATTTCTGTTTTCTGCATTCGGCAATAAACTTTCCTATTTTCAATTGATCCATAGTTAACCTCCTTTCGCATACAGTATAACTGCTATATCACATAAAGTACACCCACCGTTGGTTTAGTGAGGAGAAGTAAACCGTTGGTAGAGTGGATTTGACCGTCAAATTCAAGTTTATCGAGCAGATAACCACTCAAGATAATTATACCATAAAAATACCAAAAAGTAAATAGGACGGCGGGGGTCTTTACAAATTGAACCGCCCTTTTTGATTAAAGCAAATCGTGCTCGATGGATTAGAGGCTCTTGGCTTTGTATTATTTGAAGATGAATTGACGGCAAGCCGTCATGAATTGAAGCCTTGCGGCTTCATGATTTGAAATCTCCGATTTCATGAATTGAATTGCAACTCTTAATGCACCGACAGGTGCAATTCATGCCGTAGGCAATTCATGAACCAAAGGTCCAATTCATGTAACTTGTTGCAATTCATTGACGTGCACCTCAGTTCATCTCAAGAGATAATAAAAACTGCTCCGAAAAATCGGAGCAGTTTTTGTATTCGACAAAGTCGAAATTATCTCTTGGAGAACTGAG
>JAZRAE010000046.1:0-4665 GCA_045634385.1 Eubacteriales bacterium
AACTCCTTGGCTCACAGAACGACATGGCTACGATCCGACTTCTACTTCACGGATAGCGCGCAGTCATTTAATAACTCTATACAGTCGGGCAATCTGGATATAACCACCGTTGCCGCAGGCGGGAGTGTAAACACCGAGCCCACCGCTCTCATGCCCGGCACCGAGGTAGCAAAGGGCGTTGACGTCAAGAACGTCGGCTCTCTGAACTCATACGTGAGAGCGAGAATCGATATCTCGATAGACAAGGCAGGCATCGACCAGGCGGCGCTCGAGAGTCTGATACGGTTTAATATAAACACTACTATCTGGCATTTACATACCGACGGCTACTATTACTACGTTGGCGGCACAAACGGCGTAGTCGGCAGTAACGACACCGTCAACCTCTACACACAGATCAGATTCCTGTCCACTATGGACAACAAATACACCAACGCGACTATAACCATCACGGTCACCACCGATGCGGTACAGTCTGACTTTAACGGCGAAGGCCCGCTTAACGGCGCGGTCTGGACCGAAACACCCTGAGGAAAGGATTAAAGAATGTCAAAAACATTTAAGTTTTTCATATGGTCGGGCAAAAAGGCCGTGGCGTTTTTAGTCCTGACCGTCGCGCTCAGCCTTGCCATCGTAGGCACGACGATAGCGTATATAATCGACTATACAGAGTCGCTCAAGAACACTTTCACCCCCGGTGAGGTCGAGATTACTATGACCGGCTCCACCATCAAAAACGTACAGGACACCGACGTTTACGTCCGCGCGGCAGTGGTTGTTACTTGGGTGAATGATAACGGTACACCCGATGACAAGACCGATGACGTTATTCTCTCCACTATGCCCGTGGAGGGTACAGATAAGGATTACACCATCACCTATAACACCGATGCAAACTGGGTGCAGGGAAGTGATACCTTCTGGTACTACAAGGAGCCTATATCCAAGGATGAGAGCGTAACTCTTATAGATGGCGTTACCGCAAACACCACTATGGAAGGCTACACCCTCAGAGTTCAGGTTCTCTCTTCCGCAATCCAGGCAGAGCCTGCAGAGGCGGTTACCGGCGCATGGACTTCCGTTACCGGAGTTGACGCTAGCGGTAAACTTACTATCGACACAACAAACCCCTAAGGAGGACGAAAAATGAAAAAAAGAATACTTTCGCTCTTCTTGGCGCTTGTGACAGTGTTCTATATATTACCCATCGGATCTATCCCGGCAATCGCGCTTGATGAGACCGAGGAGGAGAGCTACCTCACCATAGAGGATATGGAGGTCGGTAAGCTCTATAAGGCGGAGTTCGTGGCGGATGAGTTTACACCTTGGGCGAGATCTCCGTTTGTTAGCACCATTGATGATGAAAAAGGTAATATTCCGCTTACACTCGGAACGCAAATACTAAAAGTTGTGCGTCAGAGTAAAGAAGACTTCGGTTTAGTCTATCTTTGTGACGATAGCATTGACTGCCTTGGTGAACATACACAATATAGATATGTTGACGCATCTAAGCTTTACATCTTTGACGGCTCTCAGTCCTTCACCGTTGACACAATGGAAATAGGCAAAGAGTATAAGGCTACGTGGGCTACCAGTGATGACGCTTTCGCTCCTTACAGAAAGGTTGACGAGACAGAGGAGCACGATTTTTGGACATATAATTTTGTAGATTCTACCGTTAGCGAGGTTTTATATACAAAGGACTTCCCCGAGGAACTTATTGTAGAGCTCACTCCTTACGATGAGTACTTTGTATATGTTACAAATGATAATTGGCCTGAGAAATACGATCAGTTCAGATATATTGATGCTGAGTACGATCTCATTATCACAGGCGAGTATAATCCGGCGACCATCACCTACAACGGCGAAGAAATCGATGAGATAACCCTATATGACGACGGTAAAATGCCTCTCAAGGCAGTTAAGCCCGAGGGCGTTGTCGGCGACGTTGAGTGGACTTGGGAAATACTTGTTGATGCTGAAAAATATACGTGGGCAAGGATTTACGACAAGGAGACAGACGTATGCAACATTACCTACGCTCTTGTTAAGAACACCCTCGATGAGAACAATCAGACTAAGGTTCGCGCTGTTGCAAATGACGGCAAAAATGAGTACATATCTAACCACGTGACGATTTCTCTTAAATACGTTCCTCGTCCTATGGAAAAGGATGATTACGAGAATGTCACCTCGTATAACGAGTATAGTACAAAGAGCTATTCGTCGAGAGGGATAATAGAAGATAGACCTAATCTTGCGGCTGATGACTCAACTGCGATGATAACTATTACTGTTGAGTTTATCAGGGTACGTCCTGACGGAAGCACTGAGGAAGCTGCTCACCATGATAAGCGTACTCTCAGAACAGATTACGAGGAGTACACTATAGATTTACCCCCTGTTCTCGGATATTATCCAAGTATGGTTGCTCCTTCAGATCCATACGACTACCGTAACAATCCCAGTAGGGATGACTCTTTCAAGAGTGTAACGATTCCTGCCGGAAAAACGTCTGATGAGACGGTAACAATATATTATTATCCCGGAGTAGCGGAGTATAAGGTATACCATTATAAAAAGAACGTATATGACGATAACTATACACAGTTCGGTGAGCCTACAATTCACGAGGGATTGATCGGTAAGGCGATAGACGACTGTCACCTTGTAGGAGATCAGATACCCGGCTTCTACCACCTCTACTATGAGCATGCAGAGGTTGCGGCAGACGGTTCTACCGTAATTGAGATTCACTACGACAGAGAATATTATGCAGTTCTCTTTGAGCTTGAGAAAAAAGGCGCTCACGGACAGGAAAACCTTTACGTCCAGTACGAAACCGAGGTAGGTATCAATGATGCTATCTGTCAGGGTTGGACGTTCAACTTCTGGGAATTGATGGAGGGTAATCCTAATCCAAAAGAAAATCTTCCTGCAGGCAGAATAAATATTGTAAAAATCACAGACAAAGTAGTTTATAAAGCGGACTGGACCGGTGCAGCAACAACTTATTCGATTGTTTACTGGCTCGAGAATGCCAATGACGGTAACTATAGCATCTGGTGGTCGAGCGATCCTATACCTGCAACATCCGGTGGATTTGCTGAGTGGGATAAGGTTATTCCCGCTGATGTAAAAAACAAGCCCGAATATGACTTCGTTTCACTTAACTCGCACAAGACCAATGAAGAAATGTATAAGGACTCCCCAGAAGGTGTTCTTATAGAAGGTGACGGATCTACAACGGTTGACATTTACTTCAACCGTAGAACGTATAATATTACGTTTGAGCTTCCTGCTTTTGAGAGTAGTAAGGGCCATATTCATGACGGAAACTCCTGTGAATATGAACCGATATACTGCACTCACGTGCATAGTGGCGCGTGTATAAGCCAGGGACACGAGCATGACTCTACGTGCGTTCCCACTTGCGGACTTGATGTGCATATGCATGAGAGCTCCAGTATATGTTGTACAACGCACGTACATAATACAAGTTGTTATTCTGTAGATGCAGATATGACCACTTCTTTGACTCCCGTTGTGTCCGAATTGGTTGCAGCAGATGTTGAAAAACAATATGAAGGGTGGGGTGGATTAGGTGATATTATATCTACGATAGTCAATGCGGTAGCGGGCAATTCTGCTTCAACAGCTGCAGCGACAGCATCTTCACAGTTGTCGAGCGCGGCTCCTCCAAAGAATCTTCAAAATGGATATGTTTATATTTTGGAAGATATTCCTGTTGACTATTCTGGTAGAGGATCGGGATGGCTTTCTTGGATTTCTGCAAGCGGAACAATTCTCGTTGATGTTCCCGCTGTCTATATAGACAATGGCAATGATAACCCTAACGATGACTGGTACTACTATACAGGAGATCTTGCAAATGGCGAAATAGCTTCTGTCAACACTAATCTTTGCAAAGAACCTGATCACGACCATACCAGCGGATGCGTATTTATTGATCCTGAAAAGTGCAGTAATGCAAACCACAGCCATACTGCAAGCTGTATGAAGTGCGGTAAGCTCGAGCATATACACAACGATCTGTGTTACACAGGATGTGGAGCAGAGGAGGGATGTGGTCAGCATTACCATACGGCAGATTGCTACGGAAACGTTTGTTCTATCCCTACTTACGAGACCAAAACAGAAACTGATGCTAATGGAAACACAACGACCAAATACATAACGGCAATCAGATTACAGGCAAAATACGGTCAGGATATAACCGAACAGCTACCGTATTACCTTGAGCTTTATGCTCTCGGTATGCACCGAGATGCAAACGGTTACAACTTCAGAGGATGGCAATACGCCGGTACAGGTTGGGCAGATACGGGTGAAACGCGTTACGTAAAGCACGTAACCATGACTACAGACCTTTGCTATTCCAGAGGTGTTACAGCAACCGCTATTTATGATGAAACGGCGACAAATGCATATATTCTGTACTATCTTTTTGAGAGCTTCGATCAGGCGAGCGGAGCTAAAGATTATGCTTTAGACGGATCTGCCAGACAGCAATATGATGGCGTGTGGTATGATGCTGATCCCAAGCACGTTCAGCTTGTTATGTGGCCTGCTGCAGGCGAAGTCGTAGATGGTGGTCTAAAGACGATAGAAGGTATGAGTTATAAGGGTATGGCATCAGGA
>JAZRAE010000047.1:0-2411 GCA_045634385.1 Eubacteriales bacterium
GCCTATAGTTTACCTTACCGGTGATTACACCGCCGCGACCAATAAGAAAAATGAGGTAGAGATGCAGGTGAGCTATTATGACCCGACGGGAGAGAATAGCTTTGACGCGTATGCCACTATCAAGGTGCAGGGCGCAACCTCTACAGCATATCCAAAGAAGAATTATACAATCAAGTTCTACAAGGACGAGACCTTTGACAAGAAGCTTAAGATCGACCTCGGATGGGGCAAGGAAAGCAAATATGTTATGAAGGCCAATTGGGTAGACTTTATCCAGGCTCGTAACGTCGTTTCCTGCCGCCTGTGGGGCGATATGGTCAAGTCCCGTAATACCTCGGTTACTCAACAGAGGCTCGCTGCATTACCCACCAACGGCGGTGCTATCGACGGCTATCCCATCGCGGTATATATGAACGGTGTATTCCACGGCATCTATACGATGAACGTCCCTAAGGATGAGTGGATGTTCGGTATGGACGACTGTGAGACCGAGGCACTTCTCGGTGCAGATGACTGGAATCATACCAACTTCAGCAGCACTATAGGTTATTTCAAAGAGGATTCCGCTGGCGATCTTGTTACCGACGGATGGGAGCTTAAGTATTGCGGCACGGATGATACCACCTGGGTCACCGATAGCTTCAATGAGCTGATCCTGTTCTGTCAACAGAACGAGGGTGACGCATTCAGGGCAGGGGCATCTGAGCACCTTGACGTTGATGCCGCTATCGACTACCTCATACTTATGTATGTTAACTACATGCGTGACAACTCGTCAAAGAATATGCTTTGGGTCACCTTTGACGGCAAGGTATGGATTCCTTCCGTATATGACCAGGACGGTGTGTTCGGTCAGGCATGGGATGGTAAGCGCTATGCTGAGGCAAACAAGATGCTGCCCGGCGTAAGCAATGGCAAGGTTACACACGGAGTCAATTTCGGTCCGGATAACCAGCACCTTTACAATGGTGAATACTTCATCCTCTGGGATCGGATCTGGAACGCGTACACCGAGGAGGTCCTCGTCAGATATAAGGAGCTCAGAGAGACCGTCCTAAGTGAGGAAAATATAATCGCTGAGTTCGAGACATTCCGTGCTTGTATTCCCGAGTCGGTATATCTGGCGGATGTTGACAGGTGGGATGCCGACCGTGCAAGCTGGTGGAAGGGATATGAGAGCTCGGGTCTTTGGTACGAGAAGTTCGGTTACGATTATACCTATAATTGGATCTCGGATCGCCTTGATTATCTTGACGAAGCGATGCGCACCGTTTACAACAATGCATATCTTCCTAGCACAAACAACCCCGCGATCTAAATAACAAAACCGCTATTATGCTAATCAAAGTTGGCATAATAGCGGTTTTTGAATATACTAACAGGACGCGAAATGAGAAAACGTTCTTTAGCTTTTTATTCAGCCGGTGTCTGCTTGAAGATGATCCCGAGCGCTTCCTTAGCCTCCAGCACCATAAAAATCAGGTCATCCCTGTATTTCTCTTCGTATATTTTAATTATCACTGCTTATTTCTCCGTAAGATATAATTAATTCGTTTTTCTTATAGTGATATTATCCATAATTAACCTCGTTAAAAATATGAATAGTACGCTTATGTAGCTCGACAAATTGGAATTTGTCACTATTACAACTGCTTTATCTCATTTGCAATCATACCCACAGCTTTTGCGTTTGTATCAATTTTTATGGTATTGAGTGCTTGATACATCGGTATTCTTGCTATGCTTCTCTCAATTACATCTTCAGAGCGAATACCTCTTTTTACATCCATTGATAATCTTTCACACAGAGTCTTTTCATCCGCTACAAGCGAGATGCATTTTACCTCACAGTTCTGTGTATCCAGCTTTTCAAGTATGGAATCGATAATACTCTGCTCATACATCACCCAACAAAAAATAATATTATCGTATGCAGAACATTTCAGAAAATTATTGAGTAAGTAACAAATATTATTCGTCACCATTGCTTTTGTTTCATCGTTTACTTGGAACGGACTTGCATCCCAACACCAATCTCCGTCAAGAAATACGCTATTCTGTAAATCTCGTTTTAACTGTTGGCACACGGTTGTTTTGCCCACTCCCATAGTGCCACCAATCATATATAAAGTTTTCATCATTCACACCTACAAATTCAAGTTTATCGATTAGTTAGATTATACCATAAAAACGGTGAAAAGTAAACAGGACGGCGGAAGAAAATGAAATCACCTACGGTGATGAAATCCGAGGCAAGCCTCGGGTGATATGAAATCTGCCACCATAACCCGACGAAGTCGGATTTCATCCACGTAAGCGGATTTATTCGGCCACAGGCAGATTTCATTGCACCCCAGTTCACTCAGGGATAATAAAAAATGCTCCGAAAAAACGGGGCATTTTTTTTTATT
>JAZRAE010000048.1:0-41387 GCA_045634385.1 Eubacteriales bacterium
CTTCAAGGTAAGCGTTAATGCGGAAGTTGGGATAGCCGTTTCCGTCATCGTTGCTATCAATCATATTACCGTTCTCATCGAAGAGATCTCCGTGTATATCGAAGGTAGCGTCGATAGACGTCAAGATCCATCTGCCGCTCACGTTAGGTGTAATGGTGATATCCACAGGTTTAGTGCCTAAAACGAGAAGATCGAGGCTTGCAGAATCGCTGATTTCTCTGTCTTCATTCTCACCCTCTGTAAAGGTTATAGCGTAATCGAAGCTTCCGTCAGCGCCAACGGGAACGAAGGCGAATCTGACGTAGTAGGAATCCTCGCTAAGGCCGAGAGCCTCTGCAGCTTCCTTAACCGCGCTCTTGCTGAACTGAAGTGCGCGAACATCGGTGCGCTCTGTAACCTCAATAGCCTCAAGGAAGTGTTCCTCCTCGGTATCCTTAATAAAGAGGCTGACGTAGTAGTAGAACTGAACGTTGTTACGTGCCCAATAGCCCGCAACGTAGTACTCATCGTTACCGTACTGAGATGTAAGATCCTCAAGTACGATGTCGCCGCTTGCGCCGTTGATATTCTCAAGACCGCAACGTGCACATATGTAATGATTTTCCGAAATATGGTACCAGTTATGATCTCGAGGATCAACCTTGATATTATCTTCGTGGATCGTTTCACATACGGGGCAGTATCTAACCTCGATACCATCCTGAGTACAGGTGGGCTCAAGTTCATATCTCCAAGAGTGATAGTGGCAGTCGCTTGTACTGATCTCATCTCTTCCGTCGCTGTGAGTGTAATGAGTGGTTTTCTCACAGGTACCGTCGAAGTTATAAGTGTAGTCGTACTTATACCAATAGCTGCTGTAAGTATAATACTCGTAAATGTAGTAAGTGTATCCCTTATAATGTACGTATGCATACTCTCTGATGTAGCTATATTCGCCCTCAGCGCAATCCTGGTTGCTCACTCTCTCGGTGTGCTGATAGCCGCCATCACCGAAGGGTCCTACGTACGCGTTGTTTCTGATGTACTCGCGCTTTTCCCAAGTCTCAACACCATCGGCATCGATATATCTGTAAAGCTGAAGCGTTGTGTTGCCGTTCTGGTCATACTCGTAGTACTTCTGATAAAGCTTTCTCTCGCCGTTGTCAAGCTTGTTCTCGAAGAGAAGATCATAGCTTTCACGAGAACCGTTCTCGTAATAAGTGTTCTTCTCGTAGTAGTAGCTGCCGCAACGAGGACAGTCGTAACGTGTACCGGAAACCTTTCTGTTACCGTTAGACCATTTTTCCGCAAGATCGGTTGCCACGTAAGGATGGTACTCGTAGCTATTACCCGTTCTGAACGTGATCTCATATGCATGAGTGCCTGTCGTCTCGTCATATCCGAACTGCCATGTCTCATACTGATACAGGCGACACTCAACCTCGTCGAAGAGCCAGTACTCAACGTATCTTACGGTGTATCCGCACTGCTCGGGATCGGTTACAGCGCAGGTAAGTCTGTATCCGTAGTTGCCAACGTACCAGTGGTAAAGATCGGGATGCTGAGCACTTCTGATATAGCCTGAATAATCACCCTTGATCCATGCATCAGAGCCGTAGTGACCGAACTCACAAAGAGCGTTGCCATAGCTCATACTGTTACACTTACCGCATGCACAGGAATAAAGCGCGAAGTAGCCCTCGCAATGTGCAGAACCGTAAGCTGCATTCTGAATGTAGAGCTTCTCCTTAACGAAGGTCTCATGATGGTAATACTCATTTACGTAGGAGTAATCACAATCACGGCAGGTGTAAGTGATGATCACACCGTCTTCACAGTCATTTGCGCCTTCCATAAGCTCACCCGAAGCAACAAGATCATGCTCGGTGCTATGCAAAGCGAATACGATCTCTTCAACAAATCCGGTGCCAATGCTAATATAAATGTTGTGCACCTCGGTTCTGGTACATGTGCTGCTATCTCTTACAGAGGTATAGTCATCCTGTAATCTGAGACCGCAGGAGTCACAAGTGTAAGCATTTACGCGATGTAGGATGCCTTCCTCGTCGTAGTAGGTGTTTGAAGTATGATTGTTATAGCAGAAGTTGTTGCTTGTGTATACACTCACTCCGCAAGCACATCCGTATACTTCGAAGTATCCGTAGCATGCGCCGGCAGCTGCAAGATCAACACGCTGAAGTCTTACATTAGCATGATAAGTATAGTGCTCATCGTAGGTTTTATCACAGTTTACACAACCGAAGTGATAGGTTACACCGCTCTCGCAGTTTGTAGTCTCGGTATCGAAGGTGAAGCCTTCAACAACGTAAACGTGATTTTCGCTTGTGCTATCGATATACTTGATCTCTTCAAGAACCTGAACTTCGCCAACGTATACCGTGTAGCTGTAGTAAGTGGTAGAATAACAACCTTCAGTAACGCGCTGAATATCTCTTACTATCTTAAGTCCGCACTCGGAGCACTCCTTGATATACAGTTCGTGTGAAATGCCGTTATCGTCGGTGTAGTTCTCGCGGTGTGTACCCATCGCGCAGCCATAAGAGTTATCGTAGAATCTTATATTCTTTCCGCAAGCGCAAGCACGTACTCTTACGTAACTGCCGTCACATACGCCGTACTCTTTGAAGTAGTAATACGTCTGAGGCTGGTAGTGATAATCGTAATGCTGCTCATAGGAATAGTCGCAGTAGATACAAGAGAACAGGTGTGTTACACCGCTTTCGCAGTTTGCATCCTCAGTATCGAAAATGAAGGTGGGAGTACCATAAGTGTGGTTGTATCTCTCGTTACTTGTCACGGTGTAAGTGAAGATAGTTTCATCACCCATCGTTACCGTGTAATCGTTATAGTTGAAGTAACGACATCCCTCGTTAGCGTCGTAAGTATCTCTTGCGATAGTGATTCCGCAATGTAGACACTGTTCGATGTAAACATTGTGCCATACACCGTTCGCATCCGTGAATCCTTCGTTGCTGATTACGTTAAATTCACAACCGTAGAAGGCGAATTGCACATATGTGTAATATTCGCATGCACAGGCGTCAACGTAGATCCAAGAAGAATTGTTACATAAGCCGTAATCACCAACATAGAGCCTCTCTATCGTTGATGAGTTGTGATAATAGTATACGTAACAGTCGTAGTATCCGCAGGATACACAGACATTAAGGCTGGCTGCTCCATCGCCGCAGGTGGTAGCACCGTCAACGAGCATGTTGAAGTACTGATATCTGTGATTGCAGATACTTCCCTTTTCGAGTACGAAGGGGATGGGCTCGCCTTCGCTGCCGCTAAGGTATCTTATGCGGTACATGTAGGTTACACCCGCTTCGAGATAATACTCAAGGCGGAAGTTCGAACTGTTGTAGTCATCGTTGCTACACATTACATTGTAGTAGCTATCAAGGAGCTCTACGTATGTATCATTATCCGAAACAGAGTAGATTACGTAAGATCCGCTCACGTCGGGAGTGAATGTGAGGTAGTAGGAGTAACAGCCGGATATCTCGTCGTAAACAAGCTCTGCATCCTCGGAAATAATTACGTTATCTTCATCGGACTTGCAGTATCCGCAATCTGCACAAACAACTTGAACAACGGTAGCTCCGTCTACGATAGAAACGCTGACGTTAAAGTTATGCTTAACATAGTTATCATAAAGTTCAAACGTGTAAATTACCTCGTCACCAACCATAACGGACTTGTTAGTGATGATAGTGCATTCGCAATTCTCTGTTATCTCGGTATCGACGGAAATTATCTTTGCGTCACAGCTGTAACAATACAAACTTCCGTTATTACTATATGACCAATTGGAATAGCTTTCCCAGCGTTCATATCCGCAATAGCATCCGTAAACTCTGTATTCATGGTCACTACAGCATCCCATCTGTGCGAAGGGTGCTTCGTAAATCAAGTGTGCATTGTGGCTATTTCCCTGTTCCTCGAAGCTGTCGCCGCAATCGAGACAAATGCCACTTACGAGATATCCGTCCTCACAGCTATCGCCGTACATAGTTACGGTTTTCTCATAGTTATGCTCTATGCCATAATTTTCCGTTCTTTCGAAGGAAGTTATGAAACTATCGTTAATGTAATAACTATTTGTGATATAAGCGTATTTATTACAATCTATACGGTCGAAGTAGATATCCTGCTCATGGGTCAAATTACAGTTATGACACGTGTAGAAGTAAACACTATGTCTTAAACCGTTGGAATCAATATAGGAAGAATTGCCTGTATGCTCAAGGTAACAGGTGGAAACTTCCACATAGCTTTCCTGACCGCAGAGACACTCATATGTACGGATGTAACCGTAGCAAGCGCCGATGTCAGCAAGATCAATGTCGCTGATGAGGTATGACCTGTGATAGCTGTAGTGGTCGTCGTAGCTATCACCACAACCGGAACAAGTGTAAATTACTCTTACACCATTTTCACAAGATTCGCCGTCTATGTAATATTCTCTTGAGTAATTATGCTGACTGTAATACATGTAGCTATCGAAGGTGAAAACGACCTCTCCGTCAACTAAATACTCAGAACGTGTGATGATTGCATAATTGCAAGCATCGTAGTATTCTACAATATCGCTCACTCTCTTCTGTGCTCCGCAGTTCTGACATACATAGCTGTTATCATCGGAGTAAGAATCGATCTTAGCGAACTGAAGCGGGAACTGAGAAACACCGGTGTTCTCGGAGGTAATATATCTGATGTTGGATGCACTTACGGTTTCCCATGTATTGTACGCACCCATATACATCTCGTTACCCTCAAACAAGGTTACCCATGCATTCTGTTCGGGATAATAGGTAAATACGGTAAATGTATCCGCGCTATAGAAGATACCTACCTTACCCGTGGAAGTGTAATTGATATTGATGTAATATTTTATATCTGCATCTACGTAATAGAACGCATATCCGCCGTCAATGCTCTCGGCATAAACGAGAACTGCTCCTGCAGCATCTGTGGTAGATGTGAGATATGTATCTCTGTCCATACCACCGTCGAGGTAAAGAACCTTATCAATTTTTACCTGATCAATGAATGCTACGTAAGCTACGCCCTCTTCAAAATCGGTTACAATGTCACCGACGCTGATCTTATTGGAATTCCAGCTGCACGCATCCTGAACGTAGTGTGAAGTGACTTTCTGACAAATGGTACAAACACTTCTCACGTAATTTCCGCCGCAAGCTATACCGTAATCAGACAGATCGGTATACTCATCATTGACGACATGCTCATAAGATACGTAACTGTGGAAGTAGTCACAATTGTTACATCTTGCAGTAACCATATAACCGCCCTCACAGTTGTCACTATACAACTCATACTCGTAGGTCAGGTCGTGAACAATGTGGTATTCGATTATCGAACACTTTACAACCAGTTCACCGTACATATAGTACTCAACGGTTTCAACAATTGCGTAATAACAAGAATTGTAAACTATAGTTTCCTTATTAGATCTCTTTTCAGCTCCGCATACCGCACAGACAATTCTTACGCTTTCGGACATCTCAAGATCCTTGATCTCTACAGGGAACTGAGAAACACCTGTGTTTTCAGGAGTGTAGTAGCTGATATTAGATGCACTTACAGTCTCATAAGAGCTGTAGGTACCGATAGCATAAGCCGTTCCTTCATATACTGTTACCCACGCGTTGATGGAAGAATAATAGTTGAAGGATGAGTATGTGTTAGTATCATAGAAGGTTGCAAGTCTACCATCAGCGTTGTTTGCAACGTTGATATACTGACGTTCACCGTTTTCATCGATGAAGTAGAACGCGTATCCGCCATCCGTCAGTGTAGCGTAGATATCAACCGCCTCGTCAGGATTGGTGGTGGTAGCAAGATATCTGGTTCCGCTCGCCTTACCGTTGAGATAAAGCACGTGTCCGGTAATACCCTGATACATATACATATCGAGACGAACATCGGTAGGAAGAACTGCGTCTGCAGTTTCCTGCCACTTACAGTTGTCATTTCCATTACTATTAAAGACAGTATCACAGATATCACATACACTTACGAAAATGTATCCTTCGCACATTCCGTATTCATGGAGATATACATGCTTCTCAGTACGTACGTGTCCGTATCCTTCGTGGTTTGCGGACTCACCGCAAACGATACAGAACTGTACTATTGTATATCCTTCATCACAGCTTTCACCGTTAAGGATATAGTCGGTTTGCATATTGTGGTTTTCATGTCTGCTGCTGACAATATTGTCGAAGATAACGCCGTCCGCATCAGCAAGGTAAATTCTGGTATAGTAAACAGTTACACATTCGCTTTCGAACTCTCTCCACTCTACGCTTTCAAAGACGAATCCACAATTGGGACAGGTGAAGTACATTTTGTAATACTCAATACCGTCGATAGTGTATTTCTCTTCAACCAAGTTAGAGGAGTCGCAATATTCGATATTGCCATCGAGGCTTATAGACTCGCCACAGACTAAGCAGTACTCAATTACGACGTAGCTGCCGCAATCGTTAGAATATTCTATGTGATCATAGATATGATCATAGGTGATGTACTCGTTATAGTATCCGCAGTCTTCACAACGCTCTATAACGGTGTATCCATCGCTACAGCTTTCGCCCTCAAGCTGGTACTCTACCTGAATATTGTGATTTTGCTCATAACGGGAATATTCTGCGTTGAATACCTCGTTATCCGCTACTATTATAATAGTATGAATAGTTAGCAGAGCGTTGCAGTATTCATCCTTCGCACTGTATTCATAGTGCTGACGGATATAAGAACCGCAATAATCACAGTAGAAGATGTTGTAGCCGTTTTCGTCAGTCTCGATGTAACGGAACGAACATCCGCCAAACTGAAGCTTAACGTCGGTGTATTCTTCACAGATATCGCAGATGCTGATTGAAGCGTAGCCGCCGCAAAGACCAAGCTCGGCAAGATTCATATACTCATAGCGAGATCTGTGTCCTTTTCCTTGCCCTTCATACTCTTCGCCACACTTGGTACACTTAACGTGCTCTATGTAGCCGTCATCACAGCTATCACCGAGGAACTCATAGTTTCTCTCGTATTCGTGGCTTTCGTTATAATTTCTTTCAAGATACTTCACTACAACGTTGCCGTCTACCGAGATGGTCATCGTCGAGTATTCGTAGCCTACGCACACACTCTCGAATACGCTCCACTGCTTCATCTCTGCGTAAAGACCACACTTGTCGCAATTAATAGATACAACGTAGTACTCGATTCCGTCAATAGTCTCAATTTTCTCAATCTGTTCACCGTCACAGTTAAGGCTCATATTCTCGAAGTATGTGAAGGTGTCGCAGACAGTACACTTAGATCCGCTGACGTAACCGCCGCAGGAGGTATACGCGGAGAAGTCGATAGTAACGTATTCGGAGTTTCTGTGATAATAGTCGGTATGGGTGTAGTCCAAACCGCACTTATTACAGTACTCTCTTATAACTACGCCGTCAAGACAGGAATCACCGATAAGCTCATAGTGGGTCTCAAGGTTATGATCGGTTGTATGAGACTCGAGAACAGTATCGATAATGACGTTGTCATTATGACTGATAACGAAATGACTGTAATCAATGATGTAACAAGGTGTGGTATTTTCAGTCCATTCCGTCATCTCATAGTAGAGTCCGCAATCAGAACATACTGCCGTCTGACGGTAATAGGTCACGCCGTCAACTTCAATTTCCTCGTAGTCGCCTACAACGAAGTTGCAATGAAGATCAACATCCTGAATATTTGTTACTGCACCGCAGTTTACACACTGATGTACTTCAAGAGTTCCGCCGCATGCGCCGTACTCCTTGAGGTCGATAACAGCTCTTTCCGTGTCGTGCATTTCCTGCTCTTCCGTTGCTGTAAGCTTATCAAGAATAACAGTGTCTTCGGTATAAAGTGTAAGCACGTACTCGATCTTAGCAAGACAACTCTCAAATACCGCATAGCCGTAGATCTCAACTGTTACGTTACACTCTGCACAGAAGCTCTTCTGCCACATGTAAGCGTTGCCGTTCTCATCCTCGCCATCCTCGTACTCAAGATCCTCAAAGTCGCAGGATTCCAAGATATCTTCAATCGAGTAAATGTCAAACGACTTATTCTCGCCGCACAGACAAGAGTTGTACGTGAACGTACCGGTGTAGCATATTCCGTACTTGGAGAGGTCAATCACTACCGTCTCGGTGAGACTGTGATCGCATCCTGATACGATAGATTCGCTGATAACGTATCCGCAGATACAGAGCTCCTGCTGGATATAATCCACGCCGTTGCCGCTCTCTACCTTAACGGTCTCGAATACGAAGTGTGCTTCCTCGCCGTTCTTCGCGCCGCAGGCGGTACACTCGTTCCAGTGAGAATTATCATCGAACTTAACGTTCTCCATATCGAAGGAGTGGTTATCGGGATCAACGCCGATCGACTCGATCTTCTCGTAGCCGCAAGCACACTTAACGAGCTGCTCGCCCTC
The DNA here is from genome assembly GCA_045634385.1 of Eubacteriales bacterium. Classification (GTDB taxonomy): domain Bacteria; phylum Bacillota; class Clostridia; order Oscillospirales; family CAG-272; genus UBA1740. The sequence continues at coordinate 8,501 of JAZRAE010000048.1, forward strand.
TACGGTACAGGTGGAAGCGTTGATAATAATGGTTTCGGATACTGAGTGAATTTCCTCGCCGGTCTTTGCACCGCAGGCAGTACACTCGTACCAATGTTTATTGTTGTCATACTTAACCGTCTCCATATCGAAGGAGTGGTTATCGGTATCAACGGGAATAGACTCGATCTTTTCGTAGCCGCAAGCACACTTAACGAGTTGCTGACCCTCTACTGTACAAGTGGGATAGGTGAATACCTTAATCTCAGATGCCTTGTGGCTTTCTTCATCAAATCTGTTATGACAGTTCATACACTCGTCCCAGTGAGACTTGTCATTGAACATAGGCTGATAGTCGTGTCCGAGAGGATCAACGTCAACGTTCTTGGTATGTCCGCAAGAACACTTAACTCTGAGAGTACCGCCAACCTCACAAGTAGGAAGCTTGATTATAGCTCCGTTTGCAAGATCGTAGCTATGCTCTTGTACATCGATCTTCGCAGAACACTTATCACACTGTGTCCAGTGTCCGGTTCCGTCATACTTAACGGATACACTCTCGTGCTTACCTGTTGCAGGAATGGAAATTCTGTCGGTATGTCCGCAATCGCAACGGTAGATCTCGTAGCCCTCAGATCCGCAATCGGGAGCAAGGCTGCCGATAAGCTCGGAGTGATTATGCTCAACCTTGTCGGTTACATTAGCGCAGGTGAGACACTCGTACCAATGTCCGTCATTGTCAAACTTGTATACGTTATTGTGGCCGATAGCAGGAAGCTCTACTGTCTTAACGTAACCGCAGTAGCACTCGTGCTGCTCATAGCCTGCCTCGGTACAACCCGGAGCAGTGATAAGAGTAATCTTTGTGAACTCGTGAGAGAACTTATTGTTCTCGTTTGCGTTACCGCAACGGTCACAAGCACCCCAGTGGTAATCATCGTTGTAATCAACCTTGGAGTAAGAATGGTTATCGTTCTTTGCTATAGCCTCGGTCTTGCTTGCACCACAGTCACAACGCTTGGTAAGAACGCCCTCTGTAGTACAGGTTGCGGGAGTGGTTACCTTACCGTCATCCCATGCGTGCTCTGTTACGTTGAGCTCATCACCGCAAAGAGTACAGATGTTCCAATGGCTTTCGCCGTCGAAGTAAAGATCGGATCCTGCTACGTGAGCATTCTTATCCTTATCTATTGTCTCTGTGTAAGAGTATCCGCATACGCAGGAATAAGTTATAACACCCTTGGAGTTACAGGTTGCTGCGGTAGTTACGGTAGCCACGAATTCGTGCTCGATCTTCTGGCTGTTACCGCTACATCCGCTACACTTGAACCAGTGGTTGTGCTTATTGTGCTGATACTCGGTGTGATAGTTATGCTTACCGGTAGCTTCGGTAATTATTATCTTGGAGTCGGTGAAGGTTATGCCGCCGAACTCTACGCTTACGACATATTCCTTTCTACCTTCCTTATTACACTTGCTTTCAACCTCGGAAACAAGCTCTGCAACGATCTCGTCGTTATAAGTGCTTCCACAGTTGTTAGCGCAGGTAATGTTAACAGTAGCGTATTCTCCGTCCTCGCTCCATTCCCAAACAGCCGTGTAGCTATGGCCGATGGGTGAAACGTAGGTGTCTCTCTTAGTTTCACCGCATTTATCACACTCGTGATAGGTGTAACCGTAGGTATCACAGGTGGGAGCAATTACGGTAGAAATGTAATTGTGTCCGGTTGCAACTGTGTAGTTGGAATAGTAAACGTCACCACAAACCGAGCAGGTATTAGTGGTAATACCGCTTTCTTTACAAGTAGGATCAGTTACTACTGCAACGTAGGAGTGACCGTTAGCCTTGACGGTCTCGGTTCTGGTCGCGTCGCAGTCGCCGTTTGTACACTTGAAGGTCTTGGTACCGGTAGAGGTACAAGTAGGATCTACGGTGATCTCACCGTTATCCCATGCGTGACCGGTAGCCGCCTGATAATCGTCAACGTAGCTGTGGCTGCATCCGGAGCAGAGGTAAGTAGTATAACCGCTTGCAACACAAGTGGGCTCCGTTACGTTTGCAACGTAAGAGTGCTCGGTTGCATCAACGTAGTTGTCTACGTAGTAGCTGTTACATACGGAACATGTGTGAGTGGTATATCCTCTCATTGTACAGGTAGGATCTGTTACAGACTCAACGTAGGAGTGGCCGATTGCATCAACGTAGCTGTCTACGTAGCTTCTCTGACACTCGGTACATGTATGAGTGGTATATCCCTTCGCTATACAGTTGGGAGCGGTTTCTACGGATTCGTAAGTATGAGGAAGAACGGGTAGATACTCGGTTCTCTGCATCTCACATCCGTCTGCGGTACAAGTATAAGTCTTGACACCGGTGGTGGTACAAGTAGCGGGCTTGGTTATCTCGCCCTCGCCGTACGTATGTCCGAGTGCGGAAACAAAGTTGCCATTGTAAGAGTTATCGCATTCAGAACACTCGTAAATGGTATATCCACCGACGGTACAAGTGGGTTCAACAACCTGACCTTCAACATAATTGTGGCCGGTTGCCTTTACGTAATCGGATAAGTAGCTGCTGTCGCAGTTAGAACAGATGTAGGTGGTATATCCTCTTGTGGTACAAGTGGGAGCGGTTACTTCCTTGCTGTAGGAGTGACCGTTTTCCTTAACGATCTCTGTCTTGGTCGCATCACATCTTGTACACTCAAACGTCTTGATACCGGTAGCGGTACATGTGGGAGCAGAAGTGATCTCTCCATCATCCCATCCGTGTCCGAGAGCACTCACATAATCGCTGTTGTATGTGTATGTGCAACCGTCGTTAGAACATGCATATACAGAGTATCCTCTTGTAAGACAAGTAGGATCAACCTTGCTTACTACTGCGATATTATGTCCTGTTGCGTTTACATAATTGTCCTTATAGGAGTGATTACAGTTCTTACAAGTGTAAGTTGTGTAACCTCTGGTAAGACAAGTGGGAGGAGTTACAACACCTTCGCCGTAGCTGTGTCCGGTGGAAAGTATAGCAACGTTCTTTGTTGCTCCGCAAGAACAGGTGTAAGTCATAACACCTGCCTTAGTACAGGTTGCGGGAGTTGTTACAACGCCTTCACCGTACTTGTGTCCGGCAGCAGGAATGGTCTCGGTGTAAGAGTTGTTACATACCGAGCAGGTATAGGTCTTAAAACCGTTTACAGTACAGGTTGCGGGAGTGGTGATAACGCCCTCGCCGTAGTTGTGTCCTGCGGGAATAACTTCACTCTCAACCTTTTCCTGATGTCCGCAACGGATACAGAAGTCAAGAGTATAGCCCTTCTCGGTACATGTAGTATCAACCTTAGTCTTTTTAGAGCTGTGGCCGTAAACTTCACATCTCTGCTTGGGAGTAAGCTTGGTTACGGTGTAGAAGGAGAAGTGGTTGGTAGTAAAGGTTACGTAGCCGTTGCTGTAAGTAGCCTTTATGGAAGTTAACTTACCGTTGTCGTCAATGTACCAAACGGCGATGTTATCGGGATCCTCGCCTTCCTCAAGAGTGTAAGGAATTCTGATTACAACGTCACCCACGAAATCAACGTCATGGTCGCCCTGAGTCATGGTGAAGTTGTAGATGGGGTTGTCGCCAACCTGCTCAAGCGCCTCGGTATTGTCGCCGAAGAGGTCGTTCTTAAGTTCCTCATTAAGAGTACCTGCAGCAACGTTAACGTCACCGTCTACACCGGTTACGCCGCTGAAGTCAAGGTTTGCTCCGTCAAGAGAAATCTCTTTATCAAGGTCACTTGAATTTACGTTAGCGTTCTTGTCGGTAGAAACGATCGCTGTCTTTGTTTCATTACAACCCTCGCTCGTACAATGGTAAGTGGTTACGTTACCCTCGAGAGTTCCGTTATCCCAAACGTGAGCGTCAGCAACCGTGTCAACCTCTTCCTCATAGGTATCGCCGCATCCGTCTACCTGACAAACATACGTGTTGATACCCTTGGTGGTACAAGTGGGTTCAAGAGTAGGAGTTCTTGAATAAGTATGGTTGGTTACAGTCTTGCCTTTTACGGAACCGCCGCAAGTATTACATACGTAATTCTCAAGGTAGTCACAAGTAGTACCTTCAACAAGTGTAAGAGTAGGCTTAACACCTTCGATATTGTGACCGAGAGCGGTACCTACATTCTCAGAATAAGACTCGCCGCAGTTTTCGCATGCGAAGTGCTTAACCTCCGCAGTCTCACATGTTGCGGGATCAGTACTTACGAGTACGATATTATGTCCGATAGCATCTACAAGCACCTCGAGACATACTGTACAGATCTGATCCTCAGTACAGGTTGCAGCTGTGCCGGCGGTATGTCCCTTAGCAGCTACGTAAGAGCCTTCAACAACAAGCTCGTGTCCGCAAGTGCCGCAAGTTTTAAGGGTATAACCCTTCTCTGTACAGGTGGGAAGGATAACCTCTCCCTCACCGTACTCATGTCCGAGTGCGTCGATATCCTCTGTGTAGGAGGTGCCGCATCCGTTCTCACAGGTGTAGGTCATCTCACCCTTAACGGTACAGGTCGCGGGCTTAGTTACCTTGCCTTCGCCGTACTCATGTCCTGTTGCACTTATTACCTCGGTAACGGTATATTCGCATCCGTTCTCACAGATGTATGTCATAACACCGTCTTCTGTACAAGTTGCGGGAGTTGTTTCTGTGCCTACCCCGTACTTGTGTCCGATAGGATCTACGTAGTCGCGGATCTCTGAATATCCGCAATCACAAGTATATGTGGTATAACCGTGTTCCTCACAAGAAGGAGCGGTAATAGATGTTGTATAATCGTGTCCCTTTGCAGGTACGTAGCTCTTCTCGTCTACGTACTCGTCACCGCAAGAGCACTTATAAGTGGTATAACCCTGCTCGGTACAAGTGGGAGCGGTTACATTCGCAGTATAGGTATGATCGGTTGCGGGTACCTTCTCCTCCTTGGTAGCGGAACAACCGTCTACGGTACAGGTGAAGGTCTTGATTCCGGATTCGGTACAAGTGGGAGCGTTGCCCTCGAGTATCTCGCCCTCATTCCAGCTATGATCTACCTTTGCGGTTTTGTTATCCTGGTAAGAATGTCCGCAGTTTTCACAAGTGTATGCGGTATATCCTTCATTAAGACAAGTGGGAGCAATTACAGAAGAGGTATATGCGTGACCATTAGCAGGTACTACCTCTGTCTTGGTTACGTTACAGTTATCTGCAACGCAAGTGTATGTCTTGATTCCTGCCTCGGTACAAGTGGGATCATTACCCTCAAGTATCACGCCTTCATTCCATACGTGACCGATTGCAGGCTTTTCATCCTTTTCTTCCTTATAATTGCAGTTGTCATTTGAACAGCTGTAAACGGTATATCCCTTTTCTTCACAGGTAGGATCAACTATGTTGCTAACTGTGAGATTATGTCCGGTGGGAGCGATGTGATTATCGTCGTAAGAATAATCGCACTTCGTACATGTGTAGGTGGTATAACCTGCAGTAAGACAAGTATTAGGAGTTACAACGCCTTCGCCATAGCTGTGTCCGGGGCTGTTGATAGTTTCCTCATAAGACTCGCCGCATCCGTTCTCACAGGTGTAGGTCATCTTACCGTCTTCCGTACAAGTCACGGGTACGGTTACGCTACCTACGTACTTGTGTCCGGTTGCAGGTATGGTGGAGGTTACCGAAGTTCCGCATCCGTTCTGACAGGTATGAGTCATAAGTCCGTTTTCAAGACAGGTTGCGGGAACGGTTACTTCACCGTTATTCATATCGTAATTGTGGCCGAGTGCAACGCCATAGAAGGCTTCACACTTCTCACATACTGCAGGAGAGGTACAGGTTGCATTTCCGCCGGAGCAATCCTCGGTTTCTGTGAAGTCGCATCTTGCACAGCTCTGTGTATGTGTATAAGCGCCATTCTGCTCACCGTTAGAGATCCAGCCCTCAGAGAGGTCGTGACCAAGAGCTTCACCGTAAACGAAGGTCTCGGTACCAATCTCTATCGCGCCACAGCTACAGGTGTAATACTTAAAGTACTCAGCAGGATCCACACAGGTCGCAGCAGAGCTGATATAAGTAGTGTCTGTATGCTCGGTGTCATATGAGTGAGGAAGAAGAGTTCCGTACTCCTGACCGCAGGAATCACAAACAGCAAGAGAGGTACATGTTGCCTGACCGCCGATGTGGTTACCGGTAGCGGTACCTTCCTTAACTACGTGACAGGACTTACAGTAGGAATCTACGGTACAAGTAGCGTCAGTATAGTCGTGGTCGGTCGCCTCAAGCTCGTGGTAAGTAGAGTAATCACAACGAGAACAGGTTACGTATGCATTCCAACCGATCTCGGTACAAGTAGGATCCTTTGCCTCGTGGCTCACCTCATCGTGGCCCTTAGCATCTATTGTGGTCTTGCTAACCTCTTCACCGCAAGCGCAGGTAACGGTTACAGAACCGGGAACTGTACAGGTTGCGGGAACGGTTACGGTAGTAGTATTAACGTGACCGGTTGCGGGAATAACGGTCTGAGCAAGTGTGATCTCATCACATACGTTACAGTGCTTACCTTTGGTAAGACCGCTTGCAGTACAGGTAGGATCTACCTTTGCATCAATCACCTCGGTGTGTCCGTTAGCGGGAACAACCTCCTGCTCTACTATGATAGTGTTACATACGGAGCACTTAGTTCCCTCGGTTGCACCTTTAGTCAAGCATCCGGCTTCAACTGCGGGAATGATTTCTTCGGTATGTCCGTTAGCTTGAAGTGTTTTTCTGCTAAGCTCGTGACCGCAAGAACAAATAACCGCTTCATATCCATTCTCCACACAAGTTGCGGGAACGGTTACGGTAGTTGTATCAATGTGGCCGGTAGCAAGAAGCTCTACGTAGGTGGTGTAGTCACAACGAGAACAAGTCTCATATGCTTCCCAACCAATCTCGGTACAAGTAGGAGCCTTTGCAGCATGGCTTACCTTATCGTGGCCAAGTGCAGGAAGCTCTACGTAGGTGGTGTAGTCACAACGAGAACAGGTCTCGTACGCATTCCAACCGATCTTATCACATGTAGAAGCCTTTGCGCTATGTTCAATGATACTGTGACCCAAAGCAGGATCAACTACCTTTGTTCTGGATATCTCTCCTTCACAATCCTGACAATAGATTACATCGTCATGGCTGCCTGATTCCAAACAAGTAGCAACAACCACGTTCTCCTTAGCTATTTCTGCAGGAGTATGATCAAGCTTTTCCGTAGACTTGGTTTCTCTTGAGAGTTCTTTACTACAAACAGAGCAATATACTACAGAATCGTAGCTACCCTTGGTTGTACAGGTAGCGGCAACCTCTTTTTCCTTTACTGCTTCACCGGGAGTATGAGGAAGCATTTCCGTAGACTTGGTTTCTCTTGAGAGTTCTTTACTACAAACAGAACAATATACTACATTATCGTAGCTACCCTCAGTTGTACAAGTAGCGGCAACCTCTTTTTCCTTCACAGTTTCACCGGGAGTATGAGGAAGCTTTTCGGTAGTCTTTTTCTCTCTTGAAAGTTCTTTACTACAAACAGAACACTTAACTACGCTGTCGTAGCTACCTTCCTCAGTACATGTAGAAGCAATTACGTTTTCCATAATCGCTTCGCCGGGAGTATGAGCCGCAACGGGAATAGTCTCGGTATTTCTTGAAATCTCATTACCGCATGCGGAACAGTATACTACGCTGTCGTAGCTACCCTCCTTGGTACAGGTTGCGGCAACTTCATTTTCCTTAACTGCTTCTGCAGGGGTATGAGCGAGCTTTTCCGAAGTCTTTGTCTCTCTTGAAAGCTCAGCCTCACAAACAGAGCACTTAACAACGCTGTCGTAACTACCCTCCTTGGTACAGGTGGAAGCAATTACGTTCTCATTAACCGCGTCACCGGGAGTATGCTCTTTCTTTGGGATGGTCATGCTTACTCTGCTGAGCTCATCACCGCAAACAGTACAGTAAACAACTCTGTCATAACTACCCTCTTTAGAACAGGTAGAATCGACCAAATTTTCCGTAACAGCTTCGCCATATGTATGCTCAAGCTTAGGAATAGTCATTTCCTGTCTGGATATCTCGATTTCACAAACAGAACAGTAAACTACAAGCTCATAGCTTCCCTCACTCTCAAATGTGGGGTCAACTATATTCTCTCTTACGGGATCTCCGTGAGTATGTGCGAGCTTTTCAGTAGTCTTTGTTTCTCTTGAGAGTTCGGTCTGACAAACAGCACACTTAACTACGCTGTCATAGCTACCCTCCTTGGAGCAGGTAGCGGCAATCTCATTTTCCTTTACTGCCGCCGCGGGAGTATGATCAAGCTTTTCAGTAGTCTTTGTCTCTCTTGAGAGCTCGGTCTGACAAACAGAACACTTAACTACGCTGTCGTAGCTGCCTTCCTTGAAGCAAGTAGCAACAACCACGTTCTCCTTAACTGCGGCAGCGGGAGTATGATCTATTACGGGAAGATTAATCTTCTCTCTGGATATCTCGTATGTCTTACATACCGAGCAATATACTACGCTGTCATAGCTTCCCTTAACAGTACAAGTAGAAGCAACTTCATTCTCCCTTACTGCCTCGGAGGGAGTATGAGGAGCTAAGTCTAAGTCAATAGTTTCGCTTGATATCTCATGGTTACATACCGAACAGTAAACTACCAAGTCATAGTGACCCTTTTCGGTACAAGTGGAAGCAACCTCATGCTCAACTACCGCGTCCTTAGGAGTATGAGCAACCTTAAATTGAGGAACAGTATGTCTAAAGAGCTCTGTATCACAGGATGAGCATCTTACTACGCTGTCGTAGCTACCATCCTTGGTACAGGTTGCGGGAATGATATTCTCCTTAACTGCTTCTGCAGGAGTATGATCAAGCTTATCTACAGTTATTTTCTCTCTGGAAATCTCATAATTACATCCGGAGCAATATACTACAGAATCGTAGCTACCCACGTTGGTACAGGTTGCAAGAACGATGTTCTCCTTAACTGCTTCTGCGGGAGTATGATCAAGCTTCTCTACCAAAATGGTAGTTCTGGAAAGCTCTGTATTACAGCTTGAGCAATATACTACTTTGTCGTAGCTTCCGCTCTGAGCACAGCTGGGAATAACTTCATTCTCAGCTACCGCACCGGCAGGTGTGTGATCAAGCTTATTCGTAATCACGGTTTGTCTGCCTATTTCGGAATTACAAACAGAACAATAGATAACTTCGTCATAGCTACCGTCTTTGGTACATGTAGACTCGACTACGTTTTCAACAACTTTATCTTTGGGTGTATGATTGAGCTTTTCGGTATTTACTTTCTCTCTCGAAAGCTCTTCATCACACTCGGAGCAATAAACTACTTTGTCGTAGCTTCCGCCCACGGTACAAGTTGCATCGATCACATTCTCAATAACCGCATCGATAGGTGTGTGATCGAGCATGTCAACCGTCTTCTTTTCTCTGGACAGCTCTATGTCACATGCAGTACAGTATACTACACTGTCATAGCTGCCTGCTGCCTTGCAGGACGGTTCAATGTTGTTCTCAACAACTGCTTCTGCGGGAGTATGTTCAAGCGCAGGAACAGTGCTTTGAGGAACGAGAACCTCGTTACACACAGAACAATGCTTACCTTCGGTAAGACCCTCTGTGGTGCAAGTGGGTTCAACTGCCTTATCTGTAACCTCGGTGTGCGGGAGCGCTTCGCCCTCTGTGAGGTCACATCTTGAACAATGCTTGGGTTCGGTGCATGTTGCCTCTACCCAATCGTGTCCAAGTGCTTCTCCCTGCACTTCGTCACAGTGTATACACTTCTGTGCATCGGTACAGGTCGCTTCTCCCCACTCGTGATCGTGTTTATTCTTGCCGCCGCAAGACACGAGACCGACTGTAAAGACGGTGAGCAAGAGAAGAGCGAGTAGTAAAACTACAATTCTTTTTGCTTTCATGGTTTTCCTCCATATAAAAAATATAAATAATTTATTAAGGTGTGCAATTCAATTATAAACCTCACACTATGTATGAGTCAACAATATGCAAAAATAATATTACACGAATTTTTTGTTCATAATTTAGTAATGTTGTATGTTAGTGAACATTAGTATTATAATTATATATTATTTTAAAATCATTCTAAAAAATTAGAACGCCTCATGAATTTTGATACGCCTTGACAAGGGTTACACCGCGTGATATAATACAGATAGAGAGATACTGCTTGTATATGAAAATACGGAGGTTTTATGTGCGTGTTTTTTAAGCTTATCAGCAAGACAAAGAGAAAGCCCAAAAAAGATAAAAAGCCGGAGTCTTGGTACAACGACGCTGCACCGCAAGCTCCGGGCGGACCTAATTCAAAACTTGACGGTCAGGCACTGACAAGTGCAAATGCATATGATGCCGCTGTCACACAAAATATATCTATGAGTTAAAATGTGAGTAATTCGGAGGTGCTTATGAATTTTTTGAAGAAGCTATTTAATAGAAAAACAAAAGTCGATAAAAACGAACAGAAAAAAGAGTGCTGGTATAATAACGCACACGAAGAAGGTGAAGTTGTAAAGAACGCCACAGCTCCCGAATTTGCCGGCAGTACCAACGGCTATGAGGCTCACCTCACAGAATCGGGCGTAAGAAGATAACAAAATTCCTAAGTGTCACTTACATTTAGGCACAATTTTGCAAATAAAAATACGGCATATGCTTTCACAAAAAAATGTGGAATCATAGCCGTATTTTTTATAAGTATATGTCGATGTTTATTATAGTATTAACAATAGCAAACACAGATAGTGCCGCACCGGCTGAAATAGCCGAGATAAGTGCAATCATTACAGGTTTTTCTTTTGCACGTTTGATTAAATACACATAAAGCAAAGCTCCCAAAACAGCTCCGAGAGTGTTATTTATAAGATCGATGTATGCAAATCCGCCTATACAAGAGATAATCTGAAATATCTCCGCGGCAAGGCTGATGGAAAATCCGAGTACCATACTTGTCAGTACAGGCTTCTTTTCCCTTATCAAAGGAAATATCAAGCCAAGCGGAATAAATATCACAATGTTTACCAAAACATCCGGAATATCGCTGAAGGTAAATTTACCAAGTGAAAATCGCATTCTTTCCGCCAACGTAAAGCGCGACATAAAATATCTTGAGTCCAAAACTCCCGTTCTCAAATTGCACTTTAAAGTAACTATCCAAAACAGACAGAACATATAAATACAAAACAGAATTATGGCATACTTTTTAATTTTCTTAGTAACAGTCATTGCATTCTCCTTTCCTAAAGATGTAGACCGAACAAAGATCTTATAATTACATTTTAAAACCAAAGCAATCCGCCTTGATGCTACCGGTAATTAATCAATTATTCGGTATTTAGACAATATTTATTTACAAAAAAACGTTATTATAACGTGGCTACGGTGTAAGGAGTTGATACTCTCCTTTTGCGAGTATTCTCACAAGCTCCTTTTCATCCGTTACTCTCTTGACGGTTATAATGCCGCCAAATGGAACGTTCACAGGGTCGTGAGTATCACCGCCACAGGTTAAGATAAGCCCACTATTCTCCTTTGCAAAGGCTTCTGCCGAGCAGTTCTCCTCGGTGTGATTTGCGCAGTTATACACCTCAATGCCGTCTATATACTCAAGCGGCAACGGTTTGTGATCGTTTCTATATGGATGCGCCTGAACTACGATAACACCCTCGTTGTGCATTACTCTATACCACAGTTCCATACTGCACTCCGCAAGCTCGGGATGGTCATAGAGAATCTTTGGTGTCAGACCGTAGCAGAGTATCTCGTCATAGCCTTCTACCCCTTCTTCTATTCCGAAGATAATGTCAAGACCGTACTTTTCTCCCTCTTCTTTGCACTCCGTATAGTCACGTTCGTAAGCACAGACAAAGTCATTCCAAGCAAGCTTGCGATCAACACCTGTGTTTCCATGATAGAAATGATTTGTTAGAACACACCCTGAATATCCTGCATCGTAAAGTGCCTTGGCGAGTTCCTTAGGTGTAGTACTCGCGCACTTGCTCGTGGGTGCGGTATGTGTATGCATTTGATACTTGTACATATTTTTCCTCATTTTCTTTTTTTCTATTATAACCGAGTGTGATACGGTTGTCAATGGAGAGTATGCTTTTCTCGGGAATAAAATCATCATTTTAAAAACACATACTTGCAAAAGATTATCTATTGTGTTAAAATATATATATCATCAAAAGGAGATAGAAAATGAAAAAACTTATTGCAATCATTATAATTGTTTCTACCTTGATATCGCTCATATCCTGTAAGAAGGATACAGATACACCCCCAATGATAAACGGTGTACAGATCACGGAATACCAAATTGTTTACGATGCCGAGGGGCTCGACTATAATAAGCGTGCGGCAGAATACATAAGAGACAGAATCCATGAAGACTCAGGATCAATGCTTGAGATCGTTGATGACGGTGCACAGGAGATTGCACACGAGATAGTAATTGGCCAGACCTCGCGAGCTATCTCAAAAGAGCTTGATGCCGATACCGAAGGCTTCGAGTTTGCCATCTGTGCAAGTAACGGCTCAATTGCGCTTGAGGCTGACTATTTTGTCATCGCTGCGGCGGCATATTACTTCGTAGAAACCTACCCTATGAGAACAGGCTTTAATGCTCAAATCCCCGAGGGCGTGTCAATTCTTGAGCCTATCGTAAAGAATGCGGATAATGTTATTGTACTCATCGGCGATGGTATGGGAGTCTATCAGACAAAGCTCTTTGACTACCTTCCCGACGAATCGGGTTATAGTGACAACGAGAACTTCTTCTATGGATATATGTTCCCCTACCAAGGCTACTCGAGAACCTCATCTTACTCGGGTGTTACCGACAGTGCGGCGGGCGGAACCGCCCTTGCAACGGGATACAAGACCTATAATGAGCACGTCGGACTTGACAAGGACGGCAATGAGATAAAATCCCTCACCGAGCTTGCCGCAGAACTCGGAAAGGCTACAGCAATAATGTCTACCGAGAATAATACCGGTGCCACACCCGCATCATTCTCATCTCACACTATCAATAGAGATAATTCGGCGGAAATACTCGCAGATCAGCTCGTGCTTATGACCGAGTGCGGAACTATTATTGACTGCGGATATGATTATTACAACGCAAGATATATGAAGGTTATCGAAAACCATATCAACGATACTCTCACCAAGGTTGGCGAGGATACCGATGGTTTCTTCCTGATGTATGAGGAAGCTCACATTGACAAAAAGAGCCATAATAACGAGATGGAAAAAACCTTCCTCGCTCTCATCCGATTCAACCAAGCGATAGCACGCTTTATGGAGTACGCATTCTATCATCCCAATACTGCCGTAATTATAACTGCCGATCATGAAACCGGCGGACTCACCCCTGATGAAAACGGGAATCTCGTATATACAACCGAAGATCATACCGCAGCCGACGTTCCCGTATTTGCGTGGGGCACGGGCTTCTCGTTTGTTGATGGCAATACAGTTGAAAATATAGATATCGGCAAGGGATGCGCAGCCATCATGGGTGAAGAAAACTTCGGTGATCAGAACACCGAATGGTATGATGCAATTTACGGCAAAGAGCAGTAATCACAAGCAACTTACACCGATAAATCGTATATTTGCAAAGTATAATTGTCATTTTTAGTATTTTTAAACACATAAAAAAAGGCTTCCGCTCGGGAAGCCTTTTTGTTTATGCGTTTAGTTTATTGATTTTCGTTTCTCAGATACTCCACTTATCCATGCATACATCATACTGACAAATGGATGTTGAATTTGAGCTTTGAGTGTTGATCTTTGCAGTAATGCTTACCTCACCGTCCGCCTCAACAATGGCGTAAAGGCGGTAGTATCCCTCGTTGGTATACTGCTCTGGAATCTGTGGGGATGTGGGCAGAGGCAGTGCTCTCTCGCTTCCGATCTTAATATCCTTGTCGCATACAAACTCAACCGTAATATATTTTTCGGCATCATCCTTATCACGGAGAGTTGCGACGTTTCCTTGTATCTCAATGTCAGCATCGGTGCACATATGCCATCTCAAAACGGACTCGCGCGCAAGCTTTACCTCATCCCTTATAACCAAGGATGAGCGGCTGTCGGTAAAGAGATAACCGCGGCGCGCAGACTCTACTCCGCGCTCCTTGCCGTAGAGTTCGGTCATATTGATAACGGTCTTTATTCTGTCGGGTGTATCAATAAACTCCACAACGTCGGCACGAGATCCCAGAACGTAGCCGGGAGATCTGTCGGGATTGACTATAAGGGTATTATGTGACTCCGCACGCAGGCGGTAAACGTCCCAATGGCTGTACTTGTAATAGAGATTATAGTTATCCTGACCGAGGTCATGCGCCCACCTCTTGCCCTTGGCATCAAAGACAAAGCTGCCCGCATCAAGGTGCGAATGCGCGTAGACGGTATTTCCTGCCTTGATACCAACGAAGGTCTGTCCATCGTAATATCCGTCGCGCATACTGATTATTTCTTCCTCAGGATAGCGTATCGCGGTACGAAGGTCACAATTTTCTTCCTCTTTCACGTTATACCAGATTATCGCCTCGGGAGTCTGCGAGATTCCGGGCGAGAGGAAATTCTTTGCAGCAAGGGTGTCCTTACGTCCCTCTTTGCCGAAATGATCGAATATCCAAAACATACCTGCGATGGCAAGCAGACTGCACTTGCTGTCAGCAAAATTAAAGGATGCAACGTCGGACTGAAGCAGCATTACAAAATCAGCTATTAGATCAAAGCCCTGCGCCTTATCAAGGCCGTAAAGAGTACCGAGCGTCGGCTTCATAGACGCGAAAACTCTTACAGTATAATTGATAGCTGTCTCGGCATAATATGGGCCCTCGTAGTACGCTCCCTCGGGTGCAAATTTGTCCATAAAGCACTCGAGCACTCTGATGATATCCGACCCTATCTTGGATGCTATATCGGGGTAAACGTCCATGAAAGCCATAACCGTAGCCATAACTCCGGCATTGGAGAAAACGTTATGGTTATTACTCATAAGCACGGTGGTATAAGCCGTGTTCGGATCTTCAATAGCGCGGTTCACGGTGTAGAATAGATTCTCATACGCGCCCTTCTCCATGATAGCTCTTTGTTCGGGAGTCATTACGTCGTAGAACCAGTCGTAAGCTATAGCGTATCCATACGCAAGAGTGCCTACGTCAATATGATGCGAAGGGTTCCAGTCGGGCATCTCTGCCGCCGCCTTGAGGTGCGGCCAAGCATAATCAAAGTACTTTTTATCCCCCGTGAGCTTGTATGCAAGAGCGAGCGTTACGGCATAGATCTGAAGATCCCAGGACACATAAAGAAGTCTGACTCCGTCACGCAATTCGTATTTCAGTACGGGTTTATCCTTCATTTCGTCACAGTACTCAATTAGGCTCTTAAACCAGCGTGCCTTATGCTCGTTTTCCTTAACTTCCTTCTTAAGTCTTTCAAAGTCCGACTCGGTCGCAACTATCCTCGGATGCACTCCCGAAAGAGAAGATTTTTTGTAATCTTCATAAAGTCTCTCCTTGCTCGGACGGAAATAAAACAGAAAATCATTGAGTTTTTGTAAAGTATTATTGTCATTTGGTAGTGAAAATTCGCCGTCGGTGAGAATAATCATTCCATAGTTTACTGTGCTGCTGTCGTAATATACGCTCTTGCCGAGCAGGGTGGCAACCTCATATATATCGGCATAACATACGCCGTTCTTCATCGTACTGATTACACCGGACAGGCAAGCTCTCTCGTCATCGGAAAGGATAGATGCGAGGTCGCCAAGGCACACCATCTTTGCCTCGCCGTCATAGTACGGCATTGCAGTTGGCAAGAGCTTTTTGCCGTCTTTATACACCACGCCGGAGCGCATATGAAGTGCCATCGCCCCATCAAGCAAGGCTCTGTCATCATCCTCTCTCGGAAGATAATTTTTGTCGGTCAAAACGATCTTTTTTTCTCGTTCATAGTAATCGTTATTTTCATCATATACAACGCTTCCCTCCACTTTTGCCGCAGTAGAGTGAGCGCGGAGATCGGAGAGTACAAGCTCGGCTTCTCCGTCATTTGCAGACAGCGAAATAAAGAAATCTGCAAGCT
The DNA here is from genome assembly GCA_045634385.1 of Eubacteriales bacterium. GTDB lineage: Bacteria > Bacillota > Clostridia > Oscillospirales > CAG-272 > UBA1740. The sequence continues at coordinate 24,654 of JAZRAE010000048.1, forward strand.
TGTCGCAGTTGATGGGAATACCCGAATCGGCACAGTAGTTCTCTACTTTTTTCTCCCCGTTTACATAAATATCAAATCTGCGTCTTTCGATACTGTAGAGAATCGCAAAATCGACTTTCTCTTCTGAAAGCTCCCCTACCTTCTCCTTACCGTATCTTGTATATACACCATCCTCTGTAAAGTCGAAAATGTAAGCGGGAGTTCCGCCTCCGTGAAGGCACATTTCACCCGTAACGCTTCCCTTCTTCAAACTCATACCGAAGGACACAATAAAATCTCCGAGTATAAACGCCTCGTATGAAAGCTTTTTTAATTCGGACGTAAGAATGATATTTTCACTCTTAATAAGCTCGTACGACTTGATCTGGTGGTACATAGTTTTTCTCCTTTTGAGATAAAAATGATGCTCGATATAATATTAGCACCTTTACCCACCTTTTTCAATATACATTTATAAAAAAACTTGAAAAAAATATTTTAGTGTGATAAAATATAAAAAGTGACTGCTTATACGTCATAAAATCAATCTAATTGGAGGAAAGCAATTATGGCAAAGGACTTAAAGCCCAAGGGCAGCCTTACCAAGAAGCATTGGTTCGGCTATATGTTCGGCGACTTCGGCGGATGTATGACCTTCACCCTCATGGGCTCTATCTTCACAATCTATTGTACCGACTGTCTTAACGTAAACACGACTATTCTCGGTACACTTGTTATCATCTGGACCATCTGGGATGCTATCAACGATCCTATGATGGGTGCTCTTATGGACAAGGCATTTGCAAGACAGCAGAATAAAAACGGAAAATTCCGCCCCTGGCTTTTAAGGGCAACTCCGCTGCTTGCGATAACTTCTATCGCTCTTTGGACAGTTCCTACACTGTTTGAGGGCGTAACGCTTCTCGTAGTTCTCTTTATGTGCAAGATACTCTACGAAGCATCCTATACTATGTTTAACATCCCGATGGGTTCGCTCTTATCCGCTATGTCTACGAATGACCAAGAGCGCGCATCGCTCTCGTCTGCGCGCGGAGTAGGCTCTATGTTCGGCAATATGATCCCCGCAATGCTCGGCCCTGTGCTTCTCAGCGTTTTCGGTGAGAAAAACTCGACAGGCTATGCTGTAACAGCAATTATTTGCGCTGTAATAGGCTTCGGCGTATGCCTTTGCCACTACATATTCACAGAGGAAAGAACTACCGTTGGCGAAGATGTTAAGGCTGATGATATCAAGTTCACCGATATCCTCTCCGTTGTTAAAAACAACCGTCCCTTCCTTGCACTTTGCATACACGGTATCTGTATCTGTACTATGCAGTATGCATCTCAGACACTCAGTATCTATATGTACTCCGCGGTCTTCCACGACACCGCTTATCAGACTATCGGAACGGCTTTATCAAGCCCCATTATGATAGGCTCTATGCTCGTTGTTCCCTTTATGTGTAAAAAGCTTGGACTTGAAAAGGTAATTCGTTACTCGCTCCTCATCGGCGGCGGTGTCAACGTTATCCTCTTCATTATGCATATGATCTTTGACGTACATCCTCTGCTCCACTCCGTGATTTCAGGTCTCGGTATGGGTATGGGTATGATCTCTATTCAGATGCAATGGGGACTTGTAGGTGAAGCAATCGATTATAACGAGATGGCTACCGGTAAGAGAACCGAGGGCTCTATCTACGGCACGTTCAATCTCTCAAGACGTATCGGCCAGACAATCGGTAACGGCTTTGCTATCTACGCTCTGGGCTGGATAAACTATGACGGTGCACTTACTGTACAGAGCCCCGGAACAGTAGTAGGACTCAAGGTTCTTTGCGTTCTCGTGCCCGCAATATTCGTTCTCGGCTCTTGGGCAGCATTTAAATTCGTGTGGAATATAACACCCGAGGTCCGCGCAAAAATGGCAGAAGCCAAAGCGGCTCTTAAAGCTCAAAGCGAAGAAGCTCCCGTTGAAGAAGTCAACGCTTAATATGTAATAAATATTGTTTTTGACAACTTTAGTTCTCAAAATATTGAATTAGTCCTAAAAACAATTTTGCAATGAGGTAACGCAACATGGATTACATTGTAAAAACCCCTTGTGGCGAAGTGCGCGGTGTCCCCACCGATAAGGATGGTATTATCGCCTTTAAGGGCATAAGATACGCAAGAGCAAAGAGATTTGGATATCCCGAGGAAGTAAAAGGCTGGGACGGAGTATACGACGCCACCGAATACGGTGCTTGCGCCTATCAGCCCCGTTCCTTCTACAACGAAGAGGATATGCCAAAGAAGATATTCTACTATAACGAATTCCGCAAAGGACGTGAATACAGCTATAGTGAGGACTGTCTTTTCCTCAATATTTTCACTACCGAAAATAAAGGCGAAAAGATGCCCGTTATCATATATATTCACGGAGGAGGCTTTACCGGCGGCTGTGCCCACGAGAAGCATTTTGACGTACCGGTGTGGCCGAAAAAGGGTGTCATCGGAGTAACGATAAATTACCGTCTCGGACCGCTCGGATTTCTTGCCCTGCCCGAGCTTAAGGAAGAAGCGGGCTGTACCGGAAACTATGGTTTGTACGATCAGCTTGCAGCAATATCCTGGGTAAAAAACAATATATCTGCCTTCGGCGGAGATCCCGATAACATCACAATTATGGGACAGAGTGCAGGTGCGATGAGTGTTCAGCAGCATTGTCTCTCCCCCTTGTCACGCGGTATGTTCCATAAGGCAGTTATGTCTTCCGGAGGCGGCGTTATCAAGGTTCTCTCCGCTCCACAGCCTGAGAAAGTATATCCATTCTGGACAGCTGTAAAGGAGCATCTCGGTGCAAAAACGATAGAGGATCTGCGCAATGTTCCCGTAGAGGATATCTTCACTGCATGGCAAACGGTCAAAAAGACACATAAGGGCGGACATCCAACCCCTTGTATTGACCATAGACTGATAGTAGATACGGGCGACAAGATACTTGAACGAGGCGAACAGCATAAAATCCCCTACCTCATCGGTTCTACAAGCGAGGATATGCTCCCTCCCTTCCTTTACTCCATGGCGAGCAAATGGTGCAAAATGCAAGAATCTAATTCCTACCTATGGTTCTTTGAAAGGCAGCTGCCGGGAGATGATCACGGTGCTTGGCACTCTTCCGATCTATGGTATTGGTTCGGTACGCTTAAGAACTGCTGGCGCCCCTTTGAGGATAAGGACTTCGCACTTCAAGAAGAAATGTCAGACCGTCTTACAGCATTTGCAAAGACGGGCTCACCAAATTCCGACGGACTTACCGAATGGGCAGCGGGCGGAAAAGAAGCTCTCACCTTTGGTGACAATGATACAAAGATGGCTAAGGCAAAAAAGCTTAAGCTCTGGTATACTATGTTCACCAACAAAGCTCCGGGAGAATAATTTCTAAAAACATAATAGAAAATAAAAATAATAAAAACGGCTCGAGCTAAACAGTTCGAGTCGCTTTTTTATACGGAAAAATTACAAAAAAGCAGGTACAACGAATGTACTTTTCTTTGTTTTTTACCATTTTACGTGCATACTCCCGCTATCCGCATCCGAGCCTATATGCTTGATCCTCTCAAGAAGATACATTACAACAAGGTAGATAAACAAGCTATTGATTATATAAACCTCGCTGACCGCAGATGCACCTACGTATGAGCTCGGATCTATCACCTGATAAATAAAGAATGCAGAGGATATAATTATAAAGCTCATTAGACCGATTCCAACAAAGCCAAGGAATCGATCATAACGCCTCAACAGTACGGAATAGACAAACAAGCCGATTCCATAGAGCACCCAGGCTATGATGGTGAGATAATCGTGCACGTAATTTACGAACTTGACGATTTCTGCACTTCCCTTTGCGGGAAAAATAATACATCCTATAAACACAAGTATTATATTAAGCGTCTGATAGAAAATCAAGCTCATTTTGATACGTTCATTGAGCGGACCTTCCTCTATAGTGCGGTAAGTGAGCCATATCACCGCTCCCATTACAATCAAAGCCCACATAAAGGTGGCAAACCACTTTCCGTGTATCCAGGCAATGCGCGAGATCGACGTGTAAAGCGGGCTTTCCTCACTAACGGTAATCAGCATAAACGAAAGAAACGGCACGATGACAAGACCAAGTACGATAACAAAGCGGTCGGAGTAAAGCATTTTTCTTATTTTTCCCTTCATTTTTAACTCCAAAAGTTTGATATATGAGGAAGATATTATCACAATATCATTTCAATTTCATTACCGTTTTGTTTAAAAATTGTTAACTTATACCCGGGTTTATTTTGCCCAAGCTATTGCATTTCACGCGCATATGTGTTACAATATGAAAGAAAATATTAACAGAGTAGAAAATCACGCGTTCAGTGCATCGGGGACGGGGAGTTGCCCGGATGACGAAATATCTTTTTTTGGTAAAAGGGACTAAAGATCGGTTTATTAAGACAATTTAAACGTTGCCGGCGGAAAACGATCGATGAATACTTACCTACGGTGAGGCCAAAGGGAAAACGATCGATGAATACCACTTTTTTTGAGGATTGTTCGACGTTCTTCACGTCGATGCCGTAGTTACCTACGGCGAGGCTAAAGGGAAAACGATCGAAGAATACCACTTTTTTGAGGATTGTTCGACGTTCTTCACGTCGATGCCGTAGTTACCTACGGCGAGGTTAAAGGGAAAACGATCGAAGAATACCAAAAAAAAGATTGCGGTGTGATTTTCGCATCCCGCTGAAAATGATATAATATGAAGTTGAAAACGTAAAGTTGAAAGTGTTTTTTTGCTTTCAAGATAAAGCCGTACTTTTTTCACGCCTTCATAAAGCAGGATGATTCTGTTTTGGGAGGTGTTTTTTTATGCGAAAGATAAGGAGAGGCGGATCGGTCAAGGTGCTTGTTACGTTGTCCGCACTATCTGCTATAGGCATTATACTCGGTAAATTTCTCGCATTTAATATAACAGAGTTTATGCGATTCAGCCTTGAAAATATAACCATCATATTCAGCGGCATACTCTTTGGACCTCTTTACGGAGCGGTTGCGGGTACGGTACAAGATATAGTAGGATGTCTGGCAGTCGGATATACCATAAATCCCATAATCACTCTCGGCAGTACCCTAATCGGTGCGGTAAGCGGAATAGTTTTTTCTCTAACAAAAAAGATGCCGCTCGCCCCTAAGGTATTACTCTCGGTAGTGTCATCACATCTTTTAGGCTCTGTTTTTGTAAAGTCAATAGGACTTGCTGTATACTATTCTCTCCCATTTTTTGAAACCGTATTATGGCGTATTTTCAATTACGTAATAGTCGGAGCTATGGAGACATTCTTGCTCATTACATTACTAAAAAGTAAACAATTATTAGCACAAATAAATAAAATCGCAATTTTGCCCTTTCACAATTTTAAAACGCTGAATGATGCTGCAGCCTACACAAAGAGTGTGAGCGGTGTTTTCTCAAAGCCCGGACTTGAGAGAGTAGAACATCTGCTTTGTGCTGTCGGCTCTCCGGAGAAACATCTAAAGGTCGTACACGTAACAGGTACTAACGGTAAAGGCTCATTCATTGCATTTCTCTCATCGATACTCTCTCGATCAGGCCTCAGAGTCGGTTCGTTTACCTCGCCTTATCTTGAGAACATGAATGAATCCATAAGGTTTAACTCTACACCGATCGCAGAGGCGGATCTTGTCACTATCATCGAAAGACTGCGGATGGTCGCAGATGAAATGAGCGACAAGCCAACTAAATTTGAGCTTCTCACAGCCGCAGCATATCTTTCACTTTACGAAGCAAAAGTTGACGTCGCTTTGATCGAGTGCGGTATGGGAGCAAGACGTGATGCAACCAACGTGATAAGTTCTCCCATCCTCTCTGTCATAACCGGAATATCTAAAGACCACACAGCCTATCTCGGAGAGACCGAAAAAGAGATCGCCAAGGAAAAGTGCGGTGTTATAAAAAAAGATTGCCCCGTTCTTATCGGTGAGTTTGTCAAAGAAACAGCTGACGTTATTTTTGAATATGCCCATGATCTTAACGCGAAGGTAGTTCATCGAAGCGAGTTCGAGCTCAAAGAATTTTCACTTGGCGGCTCTGTAATCGACTGCTCGGGTATCGAGAATATCAGAGTGCCTCTGCTTGGCATCTGCCAACCGAAAAACGCCGCACTCGCAATCAGCGCGGCAAAGCTGATGTGCAGTCAATTTCCCACAATCACCGACGAAAACATAAAGAGGGGAATTGCCGAAGCCGAGTGGCACGGAAGGTTTGAGGTACTGAATGAAGATCCCTTATTCATATTTGACGGCGCACATAACCTTGACGGAATAACAAGTGCCGTCGAGAGCATCAAGGCATACTTTGATACAAAAATCATCTGTATTACCGGTGTCCTTCGTGACAAGGAATATGAGAAAATAGCGGAATGTATCTCTACAGTTGCAGCTCATACCATCACCGTTTCACCGCAAAACTCAAGAGCACTCGCGAAAGAAGAATACTCCGACGTCTTCTCTTCCCTTGGCGTTTCTTCCGCTGCGGCCCAAAGTATTGACGATGCTGTAAAGACGGCAATATCGCTCGCTGAAAAAGAGGGCTTGCCTATAGTATGTCTTGGTTCACTTTATCTTTACAAGAACGTGAGTGAATCGATTAAAACAGCACTAATTTAGTATTTTTGTAAAGTTTAGTTATAAATTAGAGCAAAAAAAGACAGGACAACCGGTCCTGTCTTTTTTGTATTAACGCCTTGTGGCATCATAAATTTAAGTTATACTCTCTTCTCACAGCCGAAACATATTTCTGTCCTTTGCCTCGTTCATATCGAACATCATATTGATAAAGCTCGGCATATATGGAACAAAGGTTCCCACCTTGATCATTTCGAGTATTTCCTCTCGGGTTTTATAATCCACACCCTCAACCTCGCTCTTTTGATAAACGATATCGCTAATACATATATCCGTCCTTACGATAAAGTAGTCGCTGATGCAATCATTATGATAAAAAGTAGCTCTCGGCTGCTCATCGGACAGGCTCGAGCGGATACCAAGCTCCTCGAAAAGCTCTCTCTCCGCCCCGGTGGAAGCACTCTCGCCCGCAAGAACGGAACCACTCGCAGAAATATCCCAAAGACCGCCCCAAAGTGCTTTAAAGCTCGCGCGTTTTTGCACAAGCATGCGTCCGTCGGGCGCAAAAGCGCACACGTGTGAGGTAAGATGGTACTCCCCCTCTTTGAGTCTTGGACCGGATCCACGCATTATGGTAAACCCTTTTGGCCTTCTGTATTTGTCGTAAACGTCCCAAAGCTCCATTTTTGCTCTCCTTCCACCGTCCTTTGTGTACAGTTTACCATATTTTATCTCATTTGTCAATTTTCTGTTTGTATTATCCATCATAAAAGGCGTGTTTTCTCGCTTGTTTGTCGATTTTTAAATTATTTTTTAATTTTTTTAATTATTTATCCAAAAACTATTGCAAAAAAAGGAAAAGCGTGGTAAAATTGACGTGTATAAATATTATTATAATAAATGTAATACATTTTTAGGAGGAAACCCAAATGAAATTACACTCATTCGGCAAGCTTCTCTCTCTCATAGCTATGATGGCACTTTTGATTTCTATCGTATGTGCATTCTCAATCACAGCTAACGCAGAGTCTGCTGAGCCCGAAGTAACGGCAGTTGAACCGGAAATGACCTTTACTGTCATCTCTTACTACAAGGAGTGCGGCAAGGTTAAGATTTCCTGGAATAGCGTTGACGGTGCATACAGATACCTTGTGTATCAGGGTGAGGAACAGATCGCAAGATCCAGAAGTCCTTACTACGTAATCAGTAACCTCGACGTTGCTAAGTACGGTGACGATCCAATCAATTACAACTATCAGGTAATTGCAATTAACGAAAATAACGAAGTACTTGACTACGGTTACGTTGACGTTGTTGCAGAACATAAGTACGTAGACGTTGTTACAGATCCCACCTGTCTTGAAAAAGGATATACAACTCATACCTGTGAGTGCGGTGACGAATACGTTGATACTTATGTAGATGCCCTCGGTCACGCTCCTGCTGATGCAGTTGAAGAGAACAGAATTCATCCCAACTGTACCGAAACCGGTAGCTACGATACAGTAGTATACTGTTCCAGATGTTCTGTAGAGCTTTCCAGAGTTAACACAATAATCCCCGCTCTTGGCCACGCTCCTGCTGATGCAGTTGAGGAGAACAGAATCAATCCTGACTGTACCGAAACCGGTAGCTACGATACAGTAGTATACTGTTCCAGATGTTCTGTAGAGCTTTCCAGAGTTAACACAATAATCCCCGCTCTTGGCCACGACTTCGGCGAGTGGGTAGAAAGAGTTGAGCCCACCTGCGTTGACACCGGTATACTTAAGCACCGTGTGTGCGCAAGATGTAATAACAGCTACGACGAGCAGGATCAGCTTCTTTCCACAGTAATCATCCCCGCAAAGGGACACGATTACGGTGAACTTATCGCAGAGGTTCCCGCTACTTGTGAAGAGGACGGTGTTATAGCTTATTACGTATGTTCCGCATGTAACAAGCTCTTCAACTCCTCAAAGGTAGAAGTTACCGAGGCGGATCTCAAGATTCCTATGCTCGGACACAGCTTCACCAACTACGTGTATAACAATGACGCAGAGTGCGGTACCGACGGTACACAGACTGCCGTTTGTGACAACGGATGCGGTAAGAAGGACACTATCGGTAAGCCCGGCACAGGACTTCAACACTCCTTCACCAATTACGTTTCCGACCGTGACGCTACCTGTCTTGAGGACGGTCACGAGACTGCTGTTTGTGATCACGGATGCGGCACCACGGATAACCGCGTAGAGGTTGGCTCTGCTCTCGGACATAGCTTTACCAACTACGTATACAACAATGATGCAAAGTGCGAGATTGACGGCACCAAGACCGCTATATGTGACAATGAGTGCGGAACTATCAGCATTCTCACCGCTGAAGGAACTGCTCTTTCACACGTATATACCAACTACGTATCCGATAATAACGCGCAGTGCGGCGTTGACGGTACAAAGACCGCAAGCTGTGACAACAACTGCGGAACACAGGATACCGTGACCGACGCAGGTACAGCACTTGAGCACGTGTTTACCAACTATGTATCTAACGGCGATGCTCTTTGCGGCGTTGACGGTACAAAGACCGCAAGCTGTGCCCACGGATGCGGCGAGACCGACACCGTAGCAGATGAAGGTTCTGCACTTGAGCACGTTTACACCAACTATGTATCCAACGGTGATGCAAAGTGTGAGGTTGACGGTACCAAGACCGCAAGCTGTGACCACGGATGCGGCGAGACCGACACCGTAACAGATGAGGGCTCGGCACTCGAGCACGTTTACACCAACTATGTATCCAACGGTGATGCAAAGTGTGAGGTTGACGGCACCAAGACCGCAAGCTGTGATCACGGCTGTGGCAAGACCGATACCGTGACCGACAATGGTACGGCACTCGAGCACGTATATACTAATTATGTAGATAATACTGCGGCAACCTGTACCGAGGATGCGACCCAGATCGCATCTTGCAATAACGGATGCGGCACAAACAAGATTCGCACTATTCTTAACACCGCTCTCGGTCACACCTGGACCGCGGTAGATTGCGAGAACGATTCTGTATGTACAGTATGTGAGGTAAGCGGTGAAAAGGCATACGGTCACAACTTCCAGCCCGACACCAACCCCGACGTATACATAGTATACAACTACTGTGAGAATTGTCAGGCTAAGGGTGAACTCAATACAGTTCAGGTTGCAGAAAAGGATAAGGGCACTATCATTAAGGTTGCAGTTGTTGCTGTTTGCTTGCTTGTAGTTATCCTTTGTATCCGCGCTCTTGTAAGACCCGCAACCACCACTCCTTGGTACAAGAGAGGCAAATATCGCTATTAATTCAACAGTATAAGCATTACATATTTTTGCGCTGAGTCCTCGCGGCTCAGCGCTTTCTTTATATATTATGAAGGTTTTTATCTTGAGAACAAGTCGCTTAACACATTTACCGTTTAGAAAAGGACAGGCGTTCTCGACTGTCCGAGAAAAGAAATACATAGCGATTGGTTCTTTTGAGAGATATATTTCTTTCTCAAACGTTGCCCTGTAATATACGTTGCATTACGGACAGTAAAGACGATTGCCCCTACGGTTTGTGCCTCATTCCTACCTCGTTTTGCAGTTTGCATTATTGTATTAGTCAGTATGTCGCAACCTCACCCATCGGCTGCGCCGCCACCCTCCAAAAAGGGTGGTAAATACTCTGCATTTTGCATTAGAAACTTTCTCGGAGTCGCTTTTATTCATCTTCAACAATTTCCTATTGAAAAATTATGCAAGTATACAAATCTGAGAAAATCCTCTTGACACCTATATGGATTTATGATACAATTAAGATGTCAAAAGGGAGTAGTTCATCACCCGCTTGGGTGGTGTGCGGCATCGTCAAGACAGCAAACTCGAGTGCTCGGTGCCTGCTAAATCTTATAGGATGATAACAAGACTTTTAGTGTATCGGTACGCTAAGGGTCTTTTTTGTTCAAATAGAGCAAAATCTCCCTTATGTCACACTTTGTAAACTATACTGCCCGTATTCGGCTCATTTGCCCTATTGGGTTGTATTGCTACAAACAAGCCAAACAAAACAAATATTTTATTATAGGAGGATATTTTATGCCAGCATTAATCATCACACTCGTTGCAATCGTAGCCATCGCCGTTATACTCGGCGTGACCGGTTACGTCAAAGCACCCCCGGACACCGCATTCATCGTTTCCGGTCTCAAGAAAAGACGTATTATTATCGGTAAAGCAGGCTGGAGAATGCCGTTCTTCACCCGTCTTGATAAGCTCTCTCTCGGTGTAATGCAGGTCGATGTAAAGACCAGTGAAGCAGTACCCACAAACGAGTTTATCAACGTTACTGTTGACGGCGTTGCCAACATCAAGATCTCATCAGACCCCGCACTTCTCGAAAGAGCGGCAGAGGCACTTCTTGGCAAGACTCGTCAGGAAATGGTTACTCTCGTCACCCAGGTGCTTGAGGGTAATATGCGTGAAATCGTAGGTTCTGTCGGCCTTAAAGAAATGGTTCAGGACCGTCAGGGCGTTGCAAAAAAGATTACCGAGAACGTTGTTCCCGATATGGAGAAGCTCGGTATTGAGGTAGTTAACTTCAACATACAGAACTTTAAGGACGGTGCGGGTACCATCGAGAATATGGGTATCGACAACGTCGAGCAGATCAGAAAGAATGCGCAGATCGCTAAGGCAAACGCGCAAAGAGATATCGCAATCGCTACTTCCAAGGCACAAGAAGAGGCTAACGCCGTTAAGGTAGAGGCAGAGAAGAAGATTGCCGAGCAGAATGCAGAGCTTGCAGTTCAGCAGGCGGATATGAAGGTGCGCGCAGATACAAAGGCCGCAGAGGCAGACGCCGCATACTCCATCCAGCAGGAAAATCAGCGTAAGGTTATCGAGGTTGCCAAGACCAACGCCGATATCGCCAGACGCGAAAAGGAAGCAGAGCTTGCCGAAAAGGAGATCGCTATCAAGGAAAGAAAGCTTGATGCCGAGATCAGAAAGCAGGCAGATGCAATCAAGTACAAGACCGAGAAGGAAGCCGAGGCAGACCTTATCAAGCGTCAGCGTGAGGCAGATGCTCGCGCATATGAGGCTCTCAAAGAAGCTGAGGCAAAGAAGGCTGAAGCAGAGGCTATCCGCTACGCTATGGAGCAGGAGGCAGAGGGTATCAGAGCCAAGGGTATCGCAGAGGCAGAGGCTATTGAAAAGAAGGCCGAGGCTCAGAAGAAGATGGGTGAGGCATCCGTGCTTGAGATGTATCTCGCTGCCCTTCCCGAAGTTGTCAAGAATGCTGCCGCTCCCCTTGCACAGACCGAAAAAATCGTTATGTACGGCGATGGCAACTCTACCAAGCTCGTCAAGGACGTTATGACCAGCGCAGACCAGATCATGGCAGGCGTTAAGGAGTCTACAGGCATCGACGTAACAAGCCTTATCTCCGGTTTCGTAGGCGGAAAAGCGGCTGCTAAGACGGAAGAATAATCCAATCTCCACAGAGACTGGATATCGATATAATTTTCTCACGGAATTTTCGATATATTGACTCACAAGCGAGGTCAATTCGATATGCACTGTTTGCTCGATATGTTTGCTTTGCAAACAAGGAAGGTTTCACCCCGTGTAAAATAAAAAGCGGAAGAAGAGTCAAAACCTCTTCTTCCGTTTTGTTGTTATAAAGCATTCGCCAAGACTTGTGTTACCTTCAAAGCTCCGATACCTTCATTTTGATGAATTCAACAATATTACTAAAATCAAAGCTCTTATATCTCCTACTTGATATATATTTCCAACCGCAATCCTCCATTACAAACGAGTCAAACGAAGAAATATAATCAAGATCAAAATCGAAATAATCTATGTATACGATCTCGTGTGTATCATCGTTGATTCCTACTATATGTACCTCTTTAGGATAGCTCTCGTACATTCCTGTGTCTTCCTCGTCTGCAAGACGTCTGAATAAGAAACCGTCTATTTCCGCGTAAGGATAGCAAACGTATTGAGTATAAGCGTCATTACATTCATCAATCTTATCCTCGAAAACGTATTTCTGTTCAATGATCGCCTTTTGACTCTCATATTCATCTGATCCATATTCACAAACCAGTACGTATGCATCCGATTCAAAAAGGCTCATATTCATATGAAAATGGTAATATTCAAGCTGTTGAGCATCTCCAATCTGGTCAAGATCCGGAATAAAATCACCATCTTCTCTTATGATCTCGGGTGTTTGAATAAGATCATTTTCGCTATATTTTGTCAAATAACCAGTACTGCTTAAAATAAGCACAAGAATAATAAAAATCGTTAAAGGAACGTACCACAGAATAGATATTACAATCTTTAAAAAGATGGGTTTAATACACTTATGAATTAATACAACAGAGAGTATCAATACTAAAGGAAACGCAACGTTCAATATCAAATATCCTCTGTCAATAATTCTTCCCTGTGTCAACGTATAAACACCCCAACCGGCAATAAGGACAGCGCATATAGTATCTATAAGTATATCAATTTTTTCAAACTTTCTCATATGACTATCTCCTTTCAATTTATGATTTCCCTATGTAGTGCTTTCTGTAACGAGTGTATTATAAAATAAGAGTAAAAAGCTCTTCTTCCGTTTTAATTGTTATGAAGCATTGCTACGCAATATGAAGCACTCGCCAAGGCTCGTATGAAGCAGAGGCTACGCCTATATGAAGCGAAGCGCAAACCTTCAGTGCCCCGAGGTGCTTCATACTCCGAAGGAGTGCTTAATACGACTCGTCGCGCTTCATTGGCGCGATTTGTCCTTGGGCAAACGCGCCTTCGCGCTGCACCCTGCTCTGCCGCCTCCGGCACAAGCACAAGCACACGCACAAGCGCAGGCACATCCGCCGCCTCCACTTCTTCCGCCACGCACGTGTGAGCCGCTGTTCTTTTCTGCATCCCTCTCTGCAGCGGCATGATAACGTGGGTTTCCGTAGCCGTAGACGTGTATCGGATGTCCGTAGCCCATCATAAAGCCTCTGCCACGTCCGTAGGAAACAAAGCTGTCGATAAGGTAAAGCTCGGCAACAAAGATAATTATTATCATAACCACGGCAAACACCCATGCAGCCGCCTTGTCACCGTTTGTGTTGAGCCCGTCGTAAGCACCCGCATCGTCAAACGGTGAGTAAGAAACTGTACCCGCAAGAGGGTCAAATGCAAACTCGGTGTAATTTACGCGCATCAGCTTGTATCCGCCCCTATCGAGTGAGCCCTCCCACACGTAGTAGCCGTCTTTATATTCCGCCCCCTCGCTGACATTGGTTATCTCACCGTTGTCATACCAAGCAAAGCGATAGTTCTTTACCGAGAGCTCGTTAAACCATCCCGGCACAAACTCGTGGAAGCATTCTTCCCCGTCCTTACAGAGCATTTTCCTCTGATTTACACTAAAGGAGAATCTAACCGTTTCACCGTCTATGTATGAATCCCAAAAGTCTAATTGAATATAGGGATACTCGTCGTCATAAACGGTAGTGACCTTCTTCACGTTGTCGGAAACAGATCCGTCAATCAAGGTGTAGCTGCTGTTGGCAAGTCCGATCTCAACCCATTCAAGCGGCTCCTCTTCATCAAGCGCACGCCAGAGAATATCGTACTCAATGCTGAGCGTTCCGTCATATTTCGGAGTTACGGTCACGTTATACTCCTCGATGCGGTCAAGAGGCGTTGGCACAGGGTTGTACATTGCCGCAAGGACTATTGCTATAAGCTGAAAGGCAACAAGGAAGACCATTATTACAATGTTCCTTATCGGCATTTTCCTCTTTCTCTTTATGGTTTCCTCGGAATAAGGACCGCTCTTACTGAAATCAGCCATTTTGCGCCTCCTTTCTCTGTCTGAAGGGACAGGCAAGCGATTCATCATCGGTCATATTTCTGAGAGCGCGGCACTTTTCGTTCTCCCAAATAAGTGAAAACTCATCATCCAAAATATTGCCAAGTACTGCATCCGAGCCAAGCCAGCTCTGACAAGGAACTGCCACACCGTCGGGAGCTATCGCCATATTGGACAGACAAGCACCGCACATAGGAGCGTTCATACCGAGAGCCTCGAGCGTTGCTTTAGGGATGAGTCCGGGAGATGTGAAGTCTATCTCCATTTCATTTTCGTCGCAATAATGCTTTGCATCGGTAATAATAGCTGCAAGCTCATCGGTTGCAAGATCATATTCCTCGTGATTTATACCTGCCATCCCCGTGAGGATAAGTCCGCTCGCGGTAGCAAAGCGCACACCGAGAGAACGCACGAATTCAAGTGTCTTTACATAGTCCGCATTCTTCTTGCAAAGAGGTGTGTTTACACTCACGTCAAGGCCTGCTCTAAGTGCGTTTTTTATCCCGGCAACGGTGTCCTCAAAGTGGTGAGAACCGACCAGAGTGTTATGTACATCGGCATCATACGAATACAGAGTGACCTGCATACTGTCAAGTCCTGCCTTTGCCAATTTTTCTGCAAGCTCGGGAGTTACCAAAACACCGTTAGTGTTCAGCCTTGTGACAAATTTCTTAGCGTGACCGACAAGCTCGCACAGATCCTCCCTCAGTGTCGGCTCACCTCCCGTAAAGGTCACCATAGGTACTCTTGCCGCCCATAATTTATCTATTATTTGTTTCCATTCATTTGTATCAAGCTCTCGTGCAGAGCTCTTATGCTGTCCCGCAGCATAGCAAAATGTACACTTTTGATTACATTTCCATACACCTTTGGCGTCTGTCATAGCACTCACCATCAAGTCCATTCTGTGCGGTGCTGTCATATTTTTAGCATAAGCGTGAATGGAAAGCCGCTCGATATTCGTATCAGGCAATTTACCATCCGCAACGGTAAAGATCACGTCGAGTATCTCGTCAAGGTCAAGCTCTATCTCCTCGCGCACAACGTTTGGGTAAAGGCGAGACACATTATTTACCGTTCTCTCTATCACCCCGCGCTCATCCTCGTCATTCATCGGAACTCCGTCAAATTTATTCACCTCGGAAATAAACTCCGAGAGAATAGCCGCCCATGCGTGACCGATAGGCAAGACATAATAGCCGTTAAGAATAACAACGTAAGGCGCTGAATTAAAAAGCTTAAACTTAGGCGGAACAAGGTGAATTCTCACAACACCCGGCCCACCCGGATTGAAGGTGCAGTGACACACTCCCGCCTTGTATCTTTTGTATTGCGCAATCTTACTTCTGATGCTCATTTATATCACTTCCTTTTGTGAAATATAGATTGTCTTTATGATATTATAACATATATCAGGCTTTTTCGCAAGACGAATAGATGAATTACTATATTTTGCAAAATAGTTAAAAAACTCTCATACATATTTCAAAAAAACACTTGACAAACGAAATAAAACTTGGTATAATACTATGGCAGACTTCGGAGCAGTCCGTGTTTGACACAATTTTATATCATTGGTTTGGAGTAGTACTCAAGTGGTGAAGAGGCGCCCCTGCTAAGGGTGTAGGTCGGGTAACCGGCGCGAGAGTTGAAATCTCTCCTGCTCCGCCAAAAATAAGGAATGTCCTTTCGGGCATTCCTTATTTTTCTTTTTGGCGAGAGCGGGAGAGATTTGCCTCTCTGCACTCGGCCCACGAAGTGGATCCGGCGCAGATAATCAAACGAAGTGAGTCGGAGAGCTTGTTCTCCAGCGAACGAGTGCAGATTGCTCCTTTAGGAGCATAGTTCAAATAGCTATGGTTAGAACAGAGCAATACAAAAAGGAATGTCCTTTCGGGCATTCCTTATTTTTCTTTTTGGCGGGAGCAGGAGAGATTTGCCTATCTGCACCGGGATCATACACTAATTATAGTTAGAAAATAGTACAAAACAAAGAAACGTGCAGATGAATGTACCGAAAAAATGGAAAAAATGCCCGAAGCGCAAACGCGGATTTCGTAGTGCAAAATGCAAAATGGTGAATGCAGAGACTTTGATGCGTTACATTCGTGTGCTTTCTGAGTTGTCTAGTCAGTTGCGTCACTCGACACAAAAGCGTGTGATGGTTGAGATTGGATTGATAAAATTATGTCGTCCAGC
>JAZRAE010000049.1:0-75492 GCA_045634385.1 Eubacteriales bacterium
TGCTTCGGGATCAATAGGAGCTTCTTCGGTGTAATAATCATCGCAGTAAGCACACTCGTAAACTGCAACACCGGGAGTTGTACAGGTTGCTGCTACAAGCTCGGGGTGATACCAAGTGTTCTGCTCGTAAAGGTGATCGCAAGCACCGCATACGGTACATACGTTATCAACAAAGGTGTGTTCCTTTTCTTCACCCTGAGTGCCACATACCTTGCAGAAAGCAGGCTGGCTGCAAGTTGCTTCGGTGAAATCGTGTCCTGTTGCCTTTTCGCCCTCTGCCTTACATCTGTAGCAGTAGCCGTCGTCAACACAAGTGGGAGCTACCCACGAGTGCTTACAGGGGGGAACATAGTTAGGATCGGTTGCTCCGCAAGAGCATACTCCGTCCTTGTAATCGTGAGCCGTCTTTTCGGTCTCATCTGCGGTATAGCTGTCCTGGCAAAGCTTACAAGTATATGTAGTGTAGCCCTTTGCAGTACAGGTAGGATCGGTTACTTCTGCTGCATAATCATGCACGCATTCCTTCGGTCCAATCGGAAGCAGACCGATGATCTTGTTAGCTATTTCCGAATTCTGGATCTTGTCTACAATTTCCGAATTCTGAATCTGTCCAAGCATATCACAGCTGGAGAGAGCAAACATTGCGATCAGAAGCACCATTAAAATTAGTAGTGTGCGTTTCATCTTTTTAATCTCCTTTTTTTGTTTTTTTAGGTGAACCTTTTATATTTTACCATATTATTTTTATTTTTTCAATATTAAATAATTATTAAAACAGCAAGATTTTATTTTTTTGTAAAAGTTTTACTAAAGAATAGTTTTTTTATCCATCTTTACCTTGATTTCTTGGACATTATTCCTATATTTGTATCGATATACGCGGTCACTTCACCACCGAATAACAACATCTCCCCCTAAAACGCAGTAGGGGGAGATTAAAAATCTTATTCAATTGGCTTTTTTAAGTTCACCCTTCACTTGACATAGGCGAATTATTGTGAACCGTTATTTGGTTCTTTTGCTCCGCATATTTGCTCTGAAATAATAGAGCCTTAGAACAACTTATTCACTTTTGTTAGTTAAAAAAGTCAAAATGCTTATTTACGCACCCTGTGATTCGCCTGTGATGGTAAACAACACTCCGGTAAACTCTACCACCGTTCCTCTGTTGGCAAACATACCTACATACATATACTGACCGTCATTTGCAAACAAGTCAAAGTCGTAATAAGTTACGCTGACCGGCTCCATAGCTTCCGGTGAGTATACAGAAACTGTGATCGACTGACCAACTCTTTCGATGGACATAGTATAAGTGTCGCCAACCTTGGGCAAGGATGAGGTGAATGACTCTCCCTTATTGAGCGTTGTGTTTTCTCTGTAGAAGAGGGCGGTCGTGCTGCTCGTGTCACAGAGAACTCCCGCAGTTATATAGTTAGAGGTTATCGAAGCGTCCTTGATGGGAAGATAAACATCATCTCTGAGCATAAGACCGAAGCCCGCCTGCTTTGTAGATGCTGTTTTTATGATCGTTACATCAGCAACAAGGGTGAAATTCTTGTCGGCCTCTACCTGCCGGAAGAGGAAAGCAAAGCCGTCAGAACCGGATGAGAACTTGCCCTTGTTTGAGCCTGCAGTCTGTCCAACCTCAAATACACTTTCTCCGTTTTCAATTCTCTCCTTTGCAACATATCCGTTGCTTGAGCTTGCGGGATCTCCGCCGGTGTCACCGAAGGCAGTGCCATACCATCCGTCGGAGATGGTGGTAAAGTGATCTTTGGGGTCGTAATCCTCAAAATTAGGTGCTTCATAGTCGGAATATACGTATGCGGGGTTAACGATAAGATCCGCTTCTGTCGGAGCTATAATTTCATCCGCTACGTACGACTCGATACCGCTGATCTTTTTCAGCTCAACAGCTAAATTGTATGCTACAAACTTTGCACCGTATATATTAAGATGAGTCTTATCTACCGAGTCCCAATTTGGAACAATCCTGCCATCAGCATCCTTCGATCCAACCGTGACTGCGTGATAGAGTTTTGCATTATCATAGCCCTTGGTAGAATATTCCGCTTTGGTGATTCCGGTCAGATCGACTACCGCTACGCCAAGTTCTGCACCGAGATTACGGATAGCCTGTGCATAGTCGCCTGTTGCTGTTACGTGAGCCTCGTTACCGGAGTAGTCATCATTGGTTTTGGCTCTGACTATAGGTGTACAGAGAATAGGAGTTGCCCCCTTCTCTTGTGCAAGCTTGATATAGTACTCATAAAGGTAATAGCCAAAGGACGTATCGTCGGTATAGGGCTTTGATGCATCGGTAAAGCGAGCATCGTCATCACTCTTCTCATCGTTATGTCCAAAGCCTATTATGAGATAATCTCCTTCGGAAAGAGAGTTCTTAAGGGTCTCGTAGTTTGCTTCAAGGATAAAGCTCTTTGAGCTTCTGCCGGAGAGCGCAAGATTTACCACGGTTGCCTTGTCGGTGAGGTATGTATCGAGCTGTGTGCCGTAACCGTACCTCGGGTAGTAATAGTTATCATTGAACGAGCAGACAGTAGAATCTCCTACAAGAAATATCTTTGCAGGGGACACTTCCTTTGGAATCTCGTTCCATTTAGCATAAATGTTTACATTTGATGTTATCACGTCGTTATCAAAGCTCCACTCATTCTCAAAGAGTTCATCCTTATACCAACCTGCAAATTCGTATCCTTCTATTTCTTCAATATCCGGTACAGATACGTACGACCCCTCGGAATACGTTTCGTTAATTACCTCACGGCTTTCGGGTCCCGCCGCGTAATGTATGGTTACTTCATAGTACTTTACTTCAGGTTCAGGTTCGGGCTCGGGCTCGGGCTCAGGCTCAGGCTTAGGTTCTGGTTCGGGCTCGGGTTTAGGATCAACCTCTGTCGTACCGTCACCGTCGGGAGCTTGATTATCATTCTGTTCGTCATCATCCGGAAGCTGCTCGCTGTTAGTATCATTCTTATCATCCGATGTCTCACCTGTATCCGATGATCCTCCGTTGTCGGGGGTCTGTCCGCCATCCTGCAACTGATCACCAATAAGATCACCTATGATCGGAATACCGCCAATAACTTCACACGCGGATAGGGTAAAGACCAAAAACAATGCGATTAAAGTAACAATTGTGGTTTTTCTCATCATAACTCTCTCCATTCTGCCTTTTGGCAAATTAATTAAAAAACTAAGGGATATTTGTATTGCGTTATGGTTTTTCGTTTGGAAAATTCAATAAAGACAGTTCACTTAGACGGTATGTTTTATTCGCCCTTTTTCTTTGGTCCGCGGCGCGTGGGAGCAGTCTTTACGTCATTGTATGAGTTTATATAAAGGTTAATTGTTGATTCGAGTGTCTCGCGCAAGGCGGAACGCATACTCTCGGGCATAAAACGGGAGCGTCTGTAAAGCTTGAGCAGATGCAATTCTTCCTCGGATAGCTCCGACGTGTCACGTCTTAAGGGCATATCCATCAGCTCACCGATATTTACTTTAAACTCCTCAGAGAGCTTTGGAAGCATCTTCATAAAGGAAGCAGATCTTGCACGTCGCCAGTTGTTAACCGTCTTATCGCTAAGTCCCATAGCACGCTCAAATGCCGCATCACTCTCGAACTCCGACTCTATAAGAGCAAGTATTCTGGCTCTAATGCGTTCGGTATTATCAGCTCTCATTTTTTCTTCCCCTTTCCTCGTGATTTTGTGCCACGTCCCCTCGGTGCATCGAGATAAAACGGGCGCTTTTTATTCTCTTCTACGTCGTTTTTTCTTGACACGGGTACGGGTTTGTCCTTGTTTTCAATGGACTTTTTCTTTTGTGTGTCTTTCTTCTTGCCCGGTTTTTTGGTGCTAAATCCAAAGGAGCCGAGCTTCTCACCGAGAGCAAAATATTCACCGTGTGCATACGCCATAAGATCTGCCTTATCAAAGCGGATCTTACCTGCCTCATCGATTATAGATTCATCTGCAGAGACACTCACAATATCTGCAATAAACACGTCGTGAGTACCCATCGGAATAATCTCAACAACCCTACATTCGAGTGAAAACGGACATTCTGCGATAGTGGGAGCGGCAACCTCTTTGCTCTCTATTTTGGTGAGTCCGCACTCCTTGAACTTATCCACCTTTGCTCCGGTGTAAATACCCGCGTAGTCGACCACCCTCGCCTGAGTTGCAGTCGTGAGATTAATAACAAATTCCTTTTTTTCTTTTAATATGTTGTACGAATATCTCTCGGGTCTAACCGATATATACGTCCTCGGCGGAATTGTGGAGAGTATACCCGTCCAACCGATAGTTATTATATTCGAGCTTTCCATATCACCGACCGTAACCATCACGGGCGGCAAGGGAGCTGTTAAAGCGCCCGCCTTAAAGCTTTTTCTTGACATTGATCTATCCTTTCAATCAGCAAAAAGAGATGCACTTATGAAATTCCCGATATTTCGGATTATGAGCATTTAAATATTGTTCTCTCTTACCCGAAACAATCGTTATATTTTTTCGTCTTTTCTCTTCCCTTCAAGCATACCTATCCACATTTTGGAAAGAATTCCGTCCGGAAGTATCTTAAAGAGTAAATGTTGTAGTTTGGTATACCAGTTAGTAACGCACATTGCCTTCCCCTTAACAGATGCTTTGACACATTTTTTAACCACATCCTCACATTTAAGAAGCGGCTTCATCGTCCTCGGATGGGTTTTTCCGTTAGCGGTCGACTTGTCGAGAAACTCCGTCTCTACCCATCCCGGGCAGAAGCAAGTAGCACGTACACCGTACTTCTTCAGCTCATAGTTCAGCGATTTCGTATAGTGAAGTACAAATACCTTGCTTGAGGAATAAATATTGAAATATGGGAGAGGTGTAAAGCAGGATCCGCTTCCAAGCTGAATAATTCTTCCGCCAATCTCCATATACGGTATCGTCATATGTGTAAGAAGAACAAGGGCCTTAACGTTGAGGTCGATCATCTTGACAACCTCGTTTTCGGATATCTCATCAAAGGCTCCAAAATTTCCAAATCCCGATGCATTCACAAGGAAATTGACAGAAGGCTTTTCCTCTTCAAGTGCCGCTCTCACCTTATTTACACCTTCATCGGTAGTAAGATCTGCACCGATTATTTTCGCCTTTACACCAAGCTCATCGGCAAGCGCACGCATTTTTGACTCGTTACGCGCAACAAACCAAAACTCATCAATTACTCCAAGATTATTCAATTGGCGCGCAAATTCGCTTCCAATTCCACCGGACGCTCCGGTTATAATTGCAACAGACATAGCAATCTCCTTTTAAAGTCTAACAAGAAAAGAATAAAGCGGTATTAATTGCACTTTGCTCACCTTACTCTTGTCCTTTTAATTTTTCATTCTTTAAAGCCTCGGTAAGGATCTTTTCGATCTCGTCATACGTCAAGGCACGATTTATCTCAGCTCGCAATATTGCAGCCCCTCTGAAGGAGCGCAGATAGAGTGCGATTTGTTTTCTCGCCTCGGGCACAGCAACCCGTTCTCCCTTGTCTTCGATAGAGAGTTTCAGCTGCCAGAGGGCAACCCTAACCTTTTCTTCAAGGCTCGGCGGTATATATTCGCCGCCATTAAGCAAAGCGGTAATCTCCTTGAAGATAAATGGATTGCCTACCGCACCTCTGCCAATGGCAATTCCATCGGCACCTGTGTGGTCAATCATAGATACCGCGTCGCTACCAGAAAGAATATCTCCATTAGCAATAACAGGAATATGTACACTTTCCTTTACTTTTTTTATCGTTTCACGGTCAACAATGCCCGAATACATTTGCACTCTCGTTCTACCGTGAACAGTAATCATCTCTGCCCCGCCCGCCTCTGCGGCAAGGGCACATTCGATAGCATTTATAGATTCAGGATTAACTCCCGTTCGGTGCTTAACGGTGACGGGCAGATCTGTATTTTCCTTAACCGAGCGCACTATCCTATATATTAGATTTGGATCGCGCATAAGAGCCGATCCCTCACCGTTTGAGAAAATCTTATTAACAGGACATCCCATATTGATATCGATAGCCGACGGGAGAACATATTCATCACCCCAATCTCTTTTTGAAAGGATGTCTGCGGCTCGCCCCATAACGTCGGGGTCGCTACCGAATATCTGTAGTGCAACCGGCCCTTCGTCAGCCTTTATTTTAGCTAAAGTAAATGTTTTTTTGTCACCAAAAGTCACAGCCTTGGCGCTTATCATCTCGGTTACCGAATA
The DNA here is from genome assembly GCA_045634385.1 of Eubacteriales bacterium. Classification (GTDB taxonomy): domain Bacteria; phylum Bacillota; class Clostridia; order Oscillospirales; family CAG-272; genus UBA1740. Next base: position 6,270 of record JAZRAE010000049.1, read on the forward strand.
CTCGGCGCCCATTTCGTGACAGACACGGCGCATAGCTCTGTCGGAAAACCCCGCCATAGGTGCTAAAAATATACCGTGTCGAAGTTCAATATTGCCGATTTTCATCTTACAAGGTTAATGACCGCTGCCAACATATCTCCGCTCGGAAACGAGGTCGAAAAGCTCGGGTCTAAAATTCCCATCGCTGTAGTTACAAACAAAAGTATGAAGCTGAGCAAAACTATAGCCGCACCCACGATTGCGGAAATTCCGCACACCTTGGCGTACTCTTTATAGGGTGCATCATCTTTCCATAAAAGCCAAAGTGCAAGACCAAGAATGGGCATGCTGACGCAAGCGCTCGCAAGAGCACCCTTTGCAGCTGAACGCGCCTTGCCCGGCTGTGTATATCTCCAGAGAAACCATAAAATGAGTCCCGCTTGCCAACACATAAAGGAGATTACCGCAACAAGCGTGCTCCCCTCTGTATGATATTCCGGAGTGGTGTTTCCGGGATTATATCTGTCAAACGGATTGGTATTGAAGTGCGGATTGTCACCGCTTACTCGCGCACCGCAATTTGAGCAAAATATAGCGTTTTCATCAATTTGTCTTCCGCAATATTTACAGAATTTCATCTTTTCTCCTTTTAGAATAAGGCGGTAAAACAGACATTTACCCACCATGCGTGTAAAATTATTTGGTTGATATTTGGTTAATAACCGTTATTTTTGAATAGTCGATTAGGTCTTGGTCTGCCGATAGTGAGCCAAGCCTTACCGTTTTATTTTCTCCGTGGTAATCACTTCCTCCGGAGACGAGCATACCTTTTCTCTCGGCGAGAGATATAAGTAATTCAGACTCCTCCGTACTGTATCTCGAATACAGAGATTCGACACCCAAAAGTCCCATTGACTCAAGAATACCAACACGCCGGAACAGTTCATCATTAGTAATCCGCGGTTCTCTTTCGCCACCAAGCGGATGCGCATAAACAGGTATACCTCCCGCAGCCAAAATAGCTTCTATTGCCTCGCGAGCATCTATCCTGTCATCCGGAAATCCACCAACCTTCAGATATTTATCAAAAGCATCCGCCACATCCGCCGCAAGACCATGCTTAATTATCAAGCGTGCCAGATGAGGACGCGCAACCGAGTTTAAAGAACGAAGCCACTCTATCTCGTCCTCGGTAAATTCTATACCGAATCTCTCCTTCAAATACACAAGGCGTAGCTCAAGCTTATATAATCGCATCTGTCTGCCATGGTCGATAGCACCGAGAATCGATGGATGCTCAGGATCAAATCCATATCCGAGGATATGACATTCAAAGCCGTCATCCCCTTCCGTTTTACAGGAAAATTCTATACCCGTGATGACTTTTATGCCATCATACGGCAAGGATATCGCCTCGAGCGAACCGGCGATGGTATCGTGATCCGTAATAGCAATTACTTCAAGTCCGGCTTTCTTTGCCTTATCGATCAACTCTCTCGGCGAGTCCGAACCATCGGATGCGGTCGTATGCAAATGAAGGTCTATTCCCTTATACATTTTCTTTTTTCTCATCATCGAGCTTGCAGAGCAACCATACGCATCCGATAAGAATGCAGGCAATTAATGCGCCGGCAAGGAAGATTTCGGGAGCGGGTATATATTCGGTAGTCATAGCATCCGCACCTGCGTTTTCAAGAGGAACGTTTCTCGCCTTGTTGATCGCATTACCTATCATAGGTCCAACGATCATAGGAATAAGAACGCTAAATACCATTCTTACACCCTGCAATTTACCCGCAGACTCAGAGGGCGTGTGATCTCTTACGATAGCTCCGGAAAGCGCGGACACGAATATATATCCCGTAATCATAACAAAGCCCGCCAAACCAAAGAGAATAAGATTGGCAATGTGTCCCATTCCCTTCGCAAGATACATAGCGAAAAGTCCTACGGCAAATACGGAGGATGCAACGTAAAGGAGCTTCTTCTTATTCATCCTGTCAGAAAGTCTGCCAAGGAATACGTTGATTACCGCGCCAAGTGCGATCGCAACACCAAAGACAATGCTGTACTCTACTACGCTGAAGCTGAGATATGTCTTCATATAAATGATGAGATAAGGCATAAATATCTGACAAGCGATGCCGTAAACAACAACTACGATAAAAGCTGTATAAAGGCTCTTGTTACCCTTGATAACCGAGGGCTTAAAGCCATAGAAAATATCTTTCAATGTACCGTTCTTTTCAAGCTCATCACTATCCTTTATTATGAATATACCAACAATACCACATGCAGATATTACGATGCCGAGAAGAAGAAATACTATCGAATATCCGCCGAGAATATCAACGAGAATTCCAAATCCGCCCGCAACTATAAGCATTGCAACGAGCGGAAGAATGGCAATTACGCCCTCAACCGTGCCTCGGTAAGATGACTCGGTATTATCTGTTACCCAGGCATTAAAACAAGCGTCGTTTGCAGTCGAACCAAACAGCGTCATAATGCAGTCACCAACGATTACAGCGGTCAGAGTTATAGATACCGCTCTCTCAAGCCCCACACCAAAAAGACTCATTGTCAACGAGGGTGAAAGATAGCCGAAAATTGCCACGGTTACGCCCCAAATGGCATATCCGATCGAAATAAATTTACTTCTGTTTCCAACCTTATCAGAAATAGCACCCGCAATAAGGGTAGCTATAGTTGCCATAACACCGCTGAGCTGAACCATAAGCGTGATAGCATCGAGGTCGGGGGCAACCGTGTCAAATACAAAGAGATTGAAATACATATTTTCAACACTCCAAGCAAGCTGACCGACAAGACCGAACAATATCAGTACGATCCAATTATTTTTTCCAAACGTCTGTCTGTCTTTCATAACAATCTCCTGTTTTACTTGTTTTCAGATGAGTCATCTTCATCCTCATCCTCACCATCAAGAATGTCGTCCAATTCATCGTCGAACTCGTCATCATCTTCATTGGAAAGTTCATCTTCATATTCATCAAGAAGGCTCTCGTATATGTCGAATACCTGACCGATAATTTCATCATCGGAAACAATTTGTAAGGTCTTTTTATTATTATCGGAAATATCGATGGAGAACACTATCCCTTCATCCTGTCCGATATCATCGTTGGGATTTGCAAGGCAGAGAATCGTGTACAGCTTACCTTCAAGGGGTATAAGTGCAACCTGCTCAAACTCGGTTGGAACGCCCTTCTCGTTGTAAAGAACTATGTTGTCATTATTATTTTCGTCAAAAAGCTTATCAATAGCAGATGCGTGGTTTTCCATTTTTACTCTCCTTAATTATTTTTTTCGTAGATCTCACGGAACTGACGTACGCAGTCGGCAAAGTCCTCGATCGCGCCTGTAATCACCTCCGGCTTTGTCATATCAATGCCCGCAACGAGCAGACTGTCAAGGGGAGACTTGGCATTACCGCACTTAAGGAAGTCGATATACTGGGAAACGTATGCCTCTCCCTCATTCTCTATTCTCTTAACTATAGCGGAAGCCGCAGAGATACAGGTGGAGTACTTATAAACGTAGAAGCAGGTGTAGAAGTGAGGAATTCTCATCCATTCATAAGCAATCTGCTTATCAACGGCAACATCCTTGCCAAAGTAACGTTTAACGAGCTTATAGTATTTCTGATTGATAACCTGTGCAGTAAGAGGCTCACCCTTTTCAACGAGAGCGTGCATATCTCTCTCGAACTCCGCAAACATCGTCTGACGGTAAAGCGTTCCCTTATAGGTCTCCATAAGCTCATTGAGAATATAGAGCTTCTCGGTATCATTTTTGGATTCGCGCAGCTTCTTATGAGCCATAAGCAACTCGTTTACCGTAGATGCAACCTCTGCAACAAATATACGGTAACTGGAGTTATGAGGCTCATTGTACTTGATGGAGAAGTAAGAATGCATCGAGTGGCCTGCCTCGTGAGCAAGCGTTGAAACATTATCAAACGTGCCGTTGAAGTTGAGAAGGATGTAAGGCTCTGTACCGGGGCATCCCGAAGAGAATGCTCCGCCTCTCTTGCCCTTTGTGGGATAAACGTCTACCCATCCCTTTTCTGTAAGTCCCGCTTTGAGGGCGTTGTAATACTCATCGCCAAACACCTCTACAGCCGCGAGTGTTTCTTCAACCGCTTCTTCATAGGTATATTTCTTATCAAGCTCCGAGATAAGGGGCGCATATACGTCATAAAGATGAAGCTTATCTACGCCGAGAACACGTCTTTTCAGCTCATAGTAATCATAAAGGGGCTGCAGTCCCTTGTTTACTGATGCAATGAGGTTGTTGTAAATAACAGGTGTTACCTCATCGGAGAATGTATAAGATTCAATAGAACTATTGAAGTTTCTCGCCTTGGCAAGTGTTGTCTTTTCCTTTATGTGATTGGAATAAAGAGAAGCAAAGGTATTACCAAACTGTTCGTAGGTCTTGTATAGAGTGCGGAACGCGGCCTGACGGACACGTCTGTCCTGACTCATAAGGAACGGAACATAATTGGTATCGGTAAGTTCAACTTGCTTTCCGTCCTCACCCTTAATTTTGCCGAATTTAAGATCAGCATTGGCAAACAGACTGCGTGTCTGGCTGTTGCCGCCAAGGAAGTCTTCCATCTTCGACATAAGCTGCTCGCACTCATCGGATAGAGTGTGCGCTTTATATCTGACAATAAGATCTACAGTACGGCGGAATGTCTCAAGGTCCGGATACTCCAAAAACCACTTATCAAGTGTTTCTTTCTCCACTCTTAAGAGGTAGGGGGAAACAAACCATGATACCGTACCCGCCATAACAGCGAGATTTCTTACTCTGCCGTCAAGTGCCTGATATGCATTATTTGTGGTCTCAACAGAGAAGTTGAGTGAGGCATACTGCCAGAGTCTTTCAATAACCGACTCAATGTCCGTCATATCCTTAAGCGCATTATAAAGGCCTTCTGCACTCGAGATAATAGTCTTCTCATGTGCTGCGAATGCCTTGATCATCTTTTCAGCCTTAGCGTAGTCCTCAAAGAACGCCGCCTCATCCTTGTATATTACCGACAAATCCCATTTGTACTTTTGTTCAATATCTTTTCTTTCAAGTGCCATAATTTTAAAATCTCCTTTTGATTTTTTCTTTATTTTATCATACTTTCGTATTTTTTACAATAGATTTTAAAATTTTTACGAATTGTTTGATTTTTATTTTCAAAAAAGAAAATTTTACCATATTTACAAAAATTATTATAAATATAATAAAAATGTTCATAATTATATGTTATAATCGATTTGTAAAATGTAAAAAGGATTTTTAATGCTATGTTGAATTTGAAATCAATCAAGAAAGATTATGTAACCTCCTCAGAGATTGTTCATGCCTTGAAGGGAGTTTCTATTTCTTTCAGAACAACCGAGTTTGTTTCAATTTTAGGTCCTTCCGGCTGTGGAAAGACAACTTTACTTAACATTATCGGCGGTTTGGATCATTATTCCGACGGCGATTTATTAATCGGCGGCCGAAGCACCAAGGAATACACCGACAAGGATTGGGACGTGTACCGCAATCATAAGGTAGGATTTATATTCCAAAGCTACAATCTCATTCCTCACCAAACCGTGCTTGGTAATGTTGAACTTGCCTTAACAATTGCGGGAATTGAAAAGGAAGAAAGAGTCAGACGTGCAAAAATTGCACTCGACAGAGTTGGTCTTTCCGATCAGTACTACAAGAAACCGAATCAGCTCTCCGGCGGTCAATGTCAGAGAGTGGCTATCGCAAGAGCGCTTGTAAACGATCCCGAAATACTCCTCGCTGACGAGCCAACCGGTGCCCTTGATACCGTTACCTCGGTGCAGATAATGGATCTCATTAAGGAAATTTCCGAAGAAAGACTTGTTGTTATGGTAACACATAACCCCGATCTTGCAGAACAGTATTCTACGAGAATAGTAAGGCTTCTCGACGGTGAGATCATAGAGGATTCCAATCCTATGACCAATGAAGAAATTGAAGCCGAGCTCAAAGCCGAGGAAGAATCAAGATTAGCAGATGAAGAGGCAGAAAAAGCCCTTTTCAATACAGAAAACAAAACCGCGAAGGACAGGATCAAACAGGTTGGCGCAAGAATTAAGAACAAGCGACTCAAGAAAACAAAAATGTCTTTCTTTACCTCGTTTATGCTCTCTGCGAAAAACCTTTGGTCAAAGAGAGGAAGAACTGCGCTCGTCGGTTTTGCGGGTTCGATCGGCATCTTCGGTATCGCTATGGTTCTCGCCTTTTCCGCAGGTATTAAGGGATATGTTGCATCTATGCAGGACGACATGCTCTCAGGCAACCCCATTTTAATCTCAAGCACAGCCTATGACTTTGATATTATTTCGGATATGATGAACGATGTTCTCGATTCGGATGACGAAAAGGAACCTTATAAGGTATATATCGATTCGCTTATAGAGTATATTGCGAAGATGGACAAATACTCAACCTCGTTCTTCATTCAGAACAATCTTACCCAGGAGTATACAGATTACGTCAAAGCCATGCCCAAGGAATATTACAACGCGATGACGTTTAATTACGGCATAGATCCCACATATTCGATCTTCACAAACTTCACTCACTCTACACCGGGTGGTAATACGGCAACCTCACGCATATCAATCGCTGCCTTGACCGATATCTACACCTCGGTTCTTAAAGAAACCGCATACGGTGATTACTCCTCATATATAACTCAGCTCGTCCCCACCTTCAGCCAAGCACCTAATGATGCCGAGTACATACGCTCTCAATATGAAGTCTACGGAGAGATCGCCGATGATGTCGATGAGGTAATGCTTGTGCTGTCAAAAAACCAAGAGATCTCCGATGTGCTCCTTGCACGACTCGGCATATATACCGAAGCGGAGTTCTACAATTTAGTCTACAAGACAGCAATTAACGACGTGCCAAAGGAAGGAGAAGAAACCGTTCCGGAAGTTGAGCTTATGAAGGATCTTTACGATCCCTCACTCGACATTGAATACTTTGACTATGCGGACCTTCTATCGGGAAAATACACCTTCACTTGGTATCCCAACGATGCCTTATTCAACACTAATCAAGGTGTGAGCGCATCCCTTTCTCCTTTCTCATACAACCACAATGCAAATACCATTACCGAAGAAGGTATTGATCTGAAAATCTCCGGTATACTTATACCAAATGAGAATTACAATTTCGGATGTCTTTCCTCGGGCATCTATTACACCGAAGCACTGACCAACCATATTCTCGAGACAAACGCAAATAGTGAGATTGTTAATTACGTAAGAGAAAATGGATCTATCCCCTCCTTCATGTCAAGCGGTATACCCGTAGGCGTGTATTACAAATACACTTACAAGCACTTCTTCCCGAAGACTCTCGAGAACGGTACTACCGAATTATTTGGCGAAACCTACGGTCTTCTCGGTAGTTCCTTCAGCCTTGATGATGCTATGGAATCAATGGGAAGCATATTAGGTAACTCCGGCAACGGCTCCACATCCGAAGGGGCAGGTTCAAACGGAGGAACGGGATTGGGATCTGCCGGATCAAGCGTAGATGTTTCTGCTCTTGCGAATATGCGAACAATTTCTCTGCGTATGATAGGCGGAGATACGGTTGCAAGCAGCATGTACATTTACCCCTTGAGCTTCGACTCAAAGGATCTTGTCACCGCATATCTTGATGCCTGGAACGGTGACGGAACAATAACTGTAGGAGGCATAGAATATACCGCAACCGAACGTAACAGCATAAAATACAACGACACCCTTGAGCTTATAATCAATATGGTAAATACAATGATCGACATCATCTCGTATGCCCTGATCGCCTTTACATCGGTATCGCTTATCGTTTCTACCGTTATGATAGGTATAATTACCTATGTATCGGTAGTTGAAAGAATCAAGGAGATCGGCGTCATACGTTCACTCGGAGGACGCAAGAGAGATATCAGACATCTCTTCAATGCAGAAACGTTCATCATTGGATCACTCGCAGGTTTGATAGGTATAATAGCGACGTATATTATCACATCAATTTTAAGCGCAGGACTTGCGCCCTTAATTCACTATTCGCCTATTGCATTCCTTCCTGTAGGTAACTCACTTCTACTCATTCTTCTGAGCGTAGCTCTGACTCTCATCTCGGGACTTATCCCCGCATCAAGTGCAGCAAAGAAAGACCCCGTTGTAGCACTTAGAACAGAATAATTCAACACGGTACGGCACCTGCATTCGCGGGTGCCGTCTTTTTATGTTCAAAAAAGCTGTCAGTATTCAAAAATAGCAGTTCACAATCTTAGCACGGGCAGAGTTCATTTATACTAAAAAACTTTTTGGCTTTGAGGGACGGTTGACTTTTCTTACGAATAATGATATACTGTTTAAGCAATGATTTTTCAAGAAACGGAGGTGCGCGAATGAAAAATATAGTAATGGGCATTATCGCTCATGTTGACGCGGGTAAGACGACCTTATCCGAGGCTATACTGTATATGAGCGGTGCAATAAAGCAGCTTGGCAGAGTTGACAAACGTGATGCGCACCTTGACACCTACTCTCTTGAGAGAGAACGCGGTATCACGATATTTTCAAAGCAAACCGTATTTGACTTTGGTGAAACGCACGTATCTTTAATCGATACTCCGGGTCACGTTGACTTTTCCTGTGAGACAGAAAGATCGCTTTCCGTACAAGACTACTGTGTGCTTGTCATCAGCGCAACGGACGGTATAAAGCCACACACAAAAACCCTTTGGCATCTTTTAGCCGCAAGACGAATACCCACATTTATCTTCGTCAATAAAACAGATATTTCCGACAGAACCAAGGACGAGCTTTTTGATGAGTTACGCACTGTTCTATCGGAGAAGTGTGTAAACTTCACACGTGTAGGAACATACGAATTTTACGACGAACTCGCAGGGAAAGATGAATCACTAATTGAAGAATTCCTTGATACAGAGATGCTCTCGGACGAAAGCATTAAAGAGGCGATACGACAAAGAATGATATTCCCCTGTTTCTTCGGGTCTGCCCTAAAGCTCAAAGGAGTTGAAGAATTACTGATGGGAATTGATCGTTTCACGCGTGAAACCCCCTACCCCGTGTCACTTTTTGGAGCTAAAGCATATAAGATTATGCGAGATCAGAACGGAAGAAGAATGACACTCGCCAAGATAACGGGCGGAACACTTTATCCGAAATCGATGATAGAATACCGTACCAAAAGCGGAGACATAGTAAGCGAAAAGGTAGAGGAAATCCGCCTTTTGACTCATGATAAATCAAGGCCTCTGAAAGAGGCTGAACGCGGTACTCTCTGTGCCATCATAGGACCTACGGAAACTGCGGCAGGCACAGGAATCGGAATCGAGGCAAACGATGTTTCTATGCTCTCACCCGTACTTGATTACAGAATGATACTGCCAAAGGATGTGAGTCCGTATGATGCGTATTTAAGACTCACATCTCTCGCGGAAGAAGACCCGTCACTTGGTATAAGCTGGGTATCGGGTGCTAAAGAAATTCGTGTCAGTCTTATGGGCGAAATACAGCTTGAGGTACTGAAAAGAATCATATCAGAGCGTTTCGGTATGGCTGTAGAATTTGATGAAGGAAGTATTCTTTACAGAGAAACCGTGGAAAACGAAGTTATAGGCTCGGGACACTTTGAACCGTTGAGGCACTACGCCGAGGTTCATGTCAGAATAGAGCCTCTGCCGGAGGGGTCAGGTATCATATCCGAGAGCGATTGCTCAAGCGATCTTCTTTCGTCCAATTGGCAAAGACTTATACTCACGCATATAGACGAGCGAGTACATCGTGGAGTGCTTACCGGTGCACCTTTAACCAATGTGAAAATCACGCTTATAGCAGGAAAAGCGCACCTAAAGCACACAGAAGGAGGCGACTTCCGTCAGGCAACCTATCGCGCGATCAGACAAGGTCTTATGAAGGCGAGATCCGTGATACTTGAGCCCACATTTGATTTTCGAATCGAAGTGCCCACAGATTATCTCGGCAGAGTAATGACGGACGTTACAAATATGCACGGTACGTCAAAAGCGCCCGAAATATACGAGAACTATTCCATACTCGAAGGAAACTGTCCCGTAGCAACAATGCGTTCCTATGCGAGCGAGCTTCGTGCTTTTACACGCGGTGAAGGAAAAATAACAATGAACGTCGGAGCGTATGCACCTGCACATAATCAAGATGAGATAATTTCCAATCGGGCATACGATCCCCTACTTGATGAACGAAACCCCGCAAGCTCTGTATTCTGTAAGGCAGGAGCGGGTTATGCAGTGCCCTGGGATGAAGCAGATGCAATGATGCACATCAGAATGGATGGCGGTACAAATGAAAGTCCAAGCGATAACGAAGACGTGCCCGTTAGAGCGCGTGCCATCAAATACGGCGGCACTGTGGAAGAAGACAAGGAGTTAATGCGAATCTTTGAGGCAACCTACGGTAAAATCAAACCGAGAAAGGTTGTCGAAAGACAGGAAAATAAAGCTCCGGAGCAAGTTAGAAAACAAAAGAGTAAGCCGTATAAGAATCTCAGCGAGCATCTCATCCTCGACGGATATAATGTCATCTTTGCTTGGGATGAATTACATTCCGCAGCAGAAAACGATCTTTCCTTAGCAAGAGATATTCTGACAAGGATACTCTGCAGCTACACCGCTTTTCGCAAATGTCACGCAACAATCGTCTTTGACGCGTACAAAAGACGGGGTGGAGAAGGCAGCGAGGAGCAATGCGGAAACGTAAAAGTAGTCTTTACCAAAGAGGCGGAGACAGCAGATGCTTACATCGAAAAGATAAGCAAAACTCTTGTTGAAAACTACACGGTAAGAGTGGTTACATCCGACCTTGAGGAACAGTACGTAATACTCGGTAACGGAGCTTTGCGAGTCAGCGCCAAGGAATTTCGACGCGAGATCGAAAACACAACAAGCGAAATAAATGAAACGATAGAAAAAATGAAATATAAATCAAAATAGCAAATAAAATCCATACATTTTATTTACAACAGAAAAACGGAGCAAGACTTTGACTTGCTCCGTTTTTTGTTGTATAGCTATTTTTTAAAGCGATAATGCAAACTGTACTTTACTTTTTGTACGTTTTATCTCTTTCATGTATTTAGACGTCATCTTAATTGAATTTTCATTTTCCGCCAATACCTCTGCACGAACTTCTTTTAGTCCTATCATTCGTGCATATTCAATAATAGCACGCAGTGCGCGTGAACCTAACCCACGTGAGTGACAGTCCGGCAAAATTCTCACCGCCACAGATGCACATCCGCGATAATCAAAATCATAAACTGTAGCCTCACCAACGAACTCCCCCTTCTCACGAACGGCAAGGGCAATCGCAATACCGTCGGACATCTCTCGCCTTGCAACATCAAGATAAAAGTCAGCATTGCCCGACGGATTATCAGCATCCGCGTCATAACCCCAATATTTATTAAGATTACGGTTGCGGCACAGTTCTCCGTATCTCTCTTTGTCAAAATCGCACAGTTCATCAAGCATAATACCGTCAAGCTCAAGTGTAGGTATCTCGTCAAGCATGTCACATTCGTTGTTTACTTTCACATAGAATGAGTCATCGTCATCCTCGTAAGTAAAAGCATCAATATGTGGGAATACCGAGCATAAAAACTCAATTTCATCACGCGGAACGTCTGTAATTATCAAAGGAATAAGCTCCCGCCTTGCATATGAAGCGAGATTAAGACACGCCTCTTCAGCATTTGAGTCTTCGTCAAGCATAAACGGAAGCGGGAAGACGTATCTTTCTCCGTCATAGATTCTTGCGTACAAGACCTTATCGAGATAGAAAAAGGCTGCCGATGTCTCATCGGTCATAGATTCCGAAATTTCAAAAACAATCTCAATCACATCATCTGCAAAGTCACGATTTACCGAAAGACGGCTTATTATTTCTTCTTTGAAATCATATTCTTGACTTTCTCTGTGACCTTCGCAAAAGAGTTCTTTATTCTCCTGCACAGCCATATTACACAGCTCTTGCACTTCTCGAAAATGGATCTCAGCCACTCGCCAAATCCTCCTTCTTCCTCAATCACATCATCCTTATAAACAATATTCGGTATAATAGGAATATACATCGAAGAGGTGAAGACGCCATCATCTTCTTGAGATGAAAATCTAATATCCATAGCGTTTGCAAGTTTCATACACGAACGAAGACCTATTCCGTTCTTCTGCGCCAAATCCGCGTTATTTCCAACATAATTGCAAACTTTTATTGTCATTTCATCGGTTTCAGAGCCCACAAACACCGTGACAGTTTTTTCCTTGTCTGCGTACTTCATTATATTTGAGAATATATTTTCCACAATTCTCATAAGCTGCGGAGGATCAGTAACAACAATAACATTACAGAGGAATTCATTACTCTGCTCTTCGAAGTTAAACTCAATATTGTACCCCTGCTCGCGAAGAAGAAAGACGTGTCCGGAAAGCATCTGATCTACAAGAGTACGTGCATCGCACTCTTGAACCTCAACCTCAACACCGCCGCCGTAAACGAGAAAATAGCCAAACATATCATCAGACATTTTTTTAAGCCTTAATGCAGTCCTCTCGGATATTTCGATATACTGCTGCATATCCTCATCCGTTGCATTAAGCTTCATAATATCAAGATAACCGAGTAACACCGTTAGAGGGGTTCTTATATCATGAGACATTGCGGTAATCAGCTCCCTATTAGCATCAAGAGCTGCTCTTTCCTTCTCAATATTCTCAAGCATTGAGGTTCTCATATATTCTACGTCTGTACATAGTCTTGTAATCTCGTCCTCTCCGTGAGCCGTAATTGCCCTATTAATTTCACCGTCTGCTATAGCAGTAACTTCCCTGCCAAGTTGAGTAATTCTTCTCGTTATATCGAAGAAGTACAGCCACATAACAAGTATAAATATCAAAACTGCGAGGACGCTGGAAATAATGTTGAAAATATCATAGTAAAAATACTCTGTATAATCAACCATCGAAACGAGTAGCACTCCGTCTGATGCTACGATAGGATGCGAACCGTTTGCAACAGCCTCGGCAATAAGTTCATCTCTTGTAGGCGTCTTTACGATAATACCGGAACTTGTGAACTTATTATCGTCCTTTCCGGATGAGTTGCCCGTTTTATCAGTACTATTTTCGCCTGTGTTCTCTGCATCCGCTCCATCAGAGCCGGGCGTTGAGTCTGCGCCGGTAGATTCTCCACCGCCAACTTCAGAACCGCTCTCGCTATTTTCTACCGAATTATCCGGCACATCATCTGCATTTTCTTTGTTTTCTCCCATTTCCGGGGTATTATTCTCCTCTTGTCCGGATTCAAACAGTAAGTCGTCACCCTTATAGACAAGAACGTACAGATATTTATTTTTCTTAGCCCACTCGGCTATTTTTTGAGTATCATCGCAACTTAGACCAAGCTCGGTTACATAGTTCTGCAGATCGTCTTTATACTCATTTACTCTTTCTTCCTTCTTCTCTTCCGACAAGTACTTTAGCTCTATATACTTGTTAAAAGCAAAGTTGGCACAAAAGAATATAATCAACGCAAGAGCGAGTGCAAAAAGCATCACGATCAACATTGTCATCCTAAGCGAAGTATATTCCTTTGTCGAGCGTTCTTCATTATGCTTGATCTTTTCTCTAATCAATTTGATATCCCTTTCCCCACACGGTCCTGATAACCTTCTGTCCACTCGCACTATCCTCAAGCTTTCTTCTGAGGTTCAATATATGAACGGTTACATTATTACCGGATGAAGCAAGAGGTATCTCGCCCCATACCGCACGATAAAGCTCATCAGAGCTAACGACACGTCCGCGGTTCTTAACAAGGTAGATAAGCACATCAACCTCTTTATCTCTCATATCAATTCTGACACCGTTCTTTGAAACCTCGCGAGTGTCAACGTTAACCGTTACCCCCGCATTAAGTCTTTCACCCTCAACAACGTCATCGGCCTTTACACCATATGAATTATAGCGTCTTGTAAGAGCCTCAACCTTCATAAGCAATTCACCTGAAGAGAAAGGCTTTATAACGTAGTCATCTCCGCCGCTCGCATATGCAGCCGCCTTGTCACGGGACATAGACTTTGCCGTCAGGAAGAGCACGGGCACAGGTGAGAAGCCGCGAATGACCGCAGTTGCTTCAATTCCCGACATATGAGGCATCATAACGTCCATAATGCAAAGATCAATGCTTCTGTCATTTCTTATACATTCGATAGCAGCAAGCCCATCGTGAGCCTCAATAACCTCATATTTAGCCTTTTCAAGAAGGATACGCAAAATTCTTCTTATATCCGCCTCATCATCAACAATTAATATACGCATGTTCCCTCCAAAATTCGTATTTTCTTTAGTATAACACAATCGCGCTCGCATTGCAACTTATGTTTTGTAAATTTAAGTCAAAAATATTTTTATTTAAAACAAAAGCACTTATGACAGACTTTTTTCGCGCCATCATAAGTGCTTTGTATTTTTATATTTTGTAGGTACTACAGTTTTTTATATTCGTCTTATACCACCAACGAACACCTCTTCAACATTAACATCAGCATCGAATACTACGATATCTGCATCGTTACCGGGTAAAATATCTCCTTTGCCTGCAAGTCCCATTACTCTTGCAGGATTTACTGTAAGAAGCCTGATCGCCTCCGCAATCGGAATATTCGCCTCCTTGGTCAAAACACGCAACAAAACATCCGCGGTAGCTATACTCCCTGCAAAAGCTGTGCGGTCAAGCAACTTGCATACTCCGTCCTCAATAATAAAATCTGTCGAAGACATTCTTCCTGTTTTAACATCAGTACCCGCAAGCGAGAGGCTATCGGTTACAGCCACCACTCCGTCCGTCCCCTTTATTTTGTATATCATACGGATCAGCTCGGGAGGAAGATGCTTGCCGTCAGCGATGATCTCGGCTGTAATTCCATCCTCAAGGAAGGTGCTTTCTATAACACCGAGCGAACGGAAGCCTTCCTTTCTCGTCACAGTAGACGTACAGGAATAAAGATGTGTCACAAGTCTGCAACCCGCATCATATGCGAGCTTTATATCGTCATAGGTCGCGTTGGTGTGACCGGCAGAGGTTACAACACCAACCCCGTTCATATATCTTGCAAACTCTGCACCTTCGTCGTTTTCGGGTGCATAAGTCCAACGTGCAATCACACCGGGATAGTCATTAATAATAGAAATATAGTCGTTTTTAATGGGAAAAGTGATACACGCCCCTGCCTGTGCGCCCGTTTGAGCAAGTGAAAGATATGGTCCTTCAAGATGCACACCGATGATATTCGCCTTAACTCTTTCATCCTTCATAGCCACTTTCACATTGGCAACCGAGCGACGCATATCTTCTATCGGTGCGGCGGATATAGTAGGACAAATCGAGGTTGTTCCGTGACTTAGATGGAAGTTAACGCCGCCGACGATATCATCAAGCTCCCCCTCAAAAGGATAGCCTCCGCCGCCGTGTGTATGTAAGTCAATAAAGCCTGCACTGACATAGCGATCTCCTACGTCAAGCTCCTCAATAAACGGAAGCTCATTTGAACTCACCGTCACAATTTTACCGTCCTCATAATAGACGTATCCGGATATAATTTTACCGTCCGTGATAATATTATTACTCTTAATTCTTTTCATATATCAAAGCATCGACGCACTGTCGGGGTCAAGGTATAATGTTGCATTTTTATGTGTACGAAGAACGCTCGCAGGGCATCTATCTGTTACCTCACCGTTAATAGTTTCGTATACCGCCTTTGCCTTTGTTTTTGCAGGAACTATACAGTAAAGCTCCTTGCCCGACATAAGCGCGGGAACAGTTAGGGTAAGCGCGTGAGTTGGTACGTCGTCAATCTTAGCAAAGCAACCGTCGTTTACCTGCTGATTTCTGCAAACCTCGTCAAGCTTAACCGTCTTCACAAGCTTATCATCATTGAAATCTGCAAAGGGCGGATCGTTGAAGGCGATATGTCCGTTCTCGCCAATACCGAGAACCACAATATCCATAGGGTTCTTTTGAAGAAGCTCTGAGTATCTTCGGCACTCCTCATCGGCATCCGGAGCATCAATTCTTATGTAGTTAACGCTCTTAAAGGGGGCTATGCCGAAGATATGCTCACAAAGAAAATTGCCGAACCCCTGCGGTGCATCCTTATCAAGTCCTATATACTCATCCATATGGAATGCGTTTACACGCCCCCATGGTATTTCTCCGTCACTCGCCAAATTGGCAAGCACCTCGTTCTGTGAAGGGGCTGCGGCAAAGATCATATTTATACTCTCTTTTTCGGAAAGAGCACGAAGGATCGCCGCCTTAACGTCAGCTGCGGCAGCCGCCCCCATCTCATCTCTGGACGAGTAAACATTTACTTTGAGTAAATCCTTATTGAAGGTTTTCATTGTGGTAAAAGCTCCTTTAATTTTATTACCGCATCGGTAAAAGCTTCCTTTTCGCTATTGTACTTGTAGGGGTTGTCAAACCTTCTGCCAACCAAGGTGTTAAGCCCTGAGAAAAGTTGCAGATGAGGTTCTATCGAAATAAAGAAGTTCTCCCCGGAATACATTGTGTGATCGGCAAGTATCTGTTTTATATTTGCCTCACCCTTTCCGGGCGGAACAATAGCACCTGCCGCCAGTGAATCCTTAATATGAAAATATGCAATGCCGTCCTTTAAAAGCTCATATGCCTTGGGATATGGCTTAACGCCTTCAAGCACATAGTTGCCCATATCAAACACGATCTTTATTTCACCGCCGAAGAAATCATATATTTCGCGGCAACGGGTGGGAATATCTCCGTATATTCTTGCCTCATTTTCATGGCAAAGCACCACCCCGTGTGACTTTGCGAGGTTATTTAACTTTGCAAGCTCTTCAAAAACACGCTCCTTGCAGTCAACAATATTCTTCCCCTCGGGAGCGTAAAAGCTGAACATTCTGACATATTTCGTGCCAAGCTCATTTGCTGTTTCAAGAACACGTTTCGTCATATCAAGATGAGCGTCAAGATCATCATCAAGCTTCACCTTTCCAACAGGTGAGCCAATAGCTGATACCCCGATGCCATAACAATCAAGCTTACTCTTTATCTCCTTAACCTCACTCGGAGTAAGGACAGAAATATTCTTGCCGTCCACTCCGCGCACCTCTATGTAATCAATACCAAAACCGCGCATTCCCTCAAGCTGCTCGGTGAAGTCAGCCGAATATTCGTCGGCAAATGCAGATAAAATTATTTTCGCCATCTTTTATACCTCATATTGGTTAACCTTTTCCTCTTTACCCGATTCGAGAGAGCGCACTATTGCGTTCATCACAAAGACAGAGGAAATAAAATCACCGTAAGAAACAGGCGACTCCGCGCCGTCAAGCAAAGCATAGAATTCATCAAACTCACTCTTAAACCAGTTGTGCCCCTCGGTGCACTCAAGAGTCATTCCTTTTACAGATTTTTCGGACATGCGGCAGGCGTAATATACGTAATTATTCTCTACAAACATTCCGTTAACGCTGTATGAGTCGTAATTGAACTTTACCGAAGTGACAGCATCCTTTCTGCTTGCCTCTACCGAAACGGGGTATTTGCCAAAGATTTCGGAAACCACCTCGACAAGATGAGGCGCATAGAAGTAAAAGCCACCGTACACGCTTTCCGAGTCAAGGGGCGCTCTTACAAAGCCTCCAAGCGTCTCTCCGTCAACAAGTTCCTCTCTATCCTTCTTAAACGTCTCTACGCCCAAATCGTGCTTTAAAGATGAACCGCCCGATATGCGTACTCCGTGAGCCTTAAGCTCCTTCATGAACTCAATTGCCTCGTTCTCTTTAATGGTAATAGGCTTGTCAATAAACATAGGAATACCGCTCTTGATATACGGCTTTGCATATTCATAGTGCAAATCACCGTGACGCGCAGTGATGATAAGACCGTCAATTTTACCGACCGCATCCGCGTAGCCATCAAGCACAGCAACGCCGAATTTTTCATTTAGAGCCTTTGACGCCGCAGGCTCGTTGCTATATACACCGACAACCTCAACATCCTTGTAATTTTCCGTATTGAAAATAAAATCAAGGAAGGTTGCCGCGTGTGAATTCTCGCATCCGAGAATAGCTATTTTCTTCATATTTCACCTCAATATTTCAAGGGTAATGGATTCTCTGCGTGTGCAGTTTCGATAACCGAAATAACCTCACGTGCCATTTCGGGAGTAACCGGCATTTCTCTGCCATCTGTAAGCTTGTAATAAAGATGCTCGTAGAAGCTCGGCGTACCTATAGTAAACGCATCACCCGGGAAATCCCCCTCCTCTACGTGTTTCTTAAGCTCCTCGCGGCAGTAAGCGGGGTTTCTGTCCGCGTCCTCAAGCGAGCTTTCTACAATCGGGCGCTCGGGATTTTCACCGTCAACGATATATGTCATCTTGTATTTAAGAGTTGTGGATTTATACGTACCTCTTGTACCGATAAGCTTGAGATTGTAATCGCAGTAAGCATCGGCGGAAATAACCTCAATATCCACCACGGGCTTGCCGGGAGCTTCGATAATAATCTTGGCAAGATCGTCGGAGTCACCGCTTGTGAGAAGCATATCAAGCTTACTGTAAGCCACTCTGTAATTGGGATCAAAGTCTATAAGCCCAAGACCGATACCGACAGGGTGAGGCCCTGTATTGTAAAGGCCGCCCGCCACCTTTTTCTGCAGAGTCTGCCAATCCCAACGCCTTGCAAAACCGTTAAATCTAACACTTACTTGCTTTACCTCACCGAGCTTACCCGATGCGATGACCTCACGTGCAAAGGTATATATGGGAGCAAGATTCGACTGTTGGAAAACAGCGAGTGTAAGTCCATTTTCCTCCGCTATCTTGATAAGTCTGTCACATTCATATCTCGTACGGCCAAACGGCTTTTCAACAAGTACGTTAAAACCGTGGAGAAGAAGATCCTCGGTAATAGGATGATGGTCCTCGGAATAGCTCGCATTAACAACAACATCTATATCATTAAACTTGAATAGTTCTTGGTACTCCGAAAGTGTTACGCAACCGGGGTATATCTGTTCTGCAACGCCGCGTCTATACTCATCTCTGTCAACAACGTATTTTACGTTAAAATATACATTCTTTTCACCGCGCAGATAGAAACCGTGAATATCCTTACCACTTCTGCCTTGCCCGATAATTGCAAGATTCAGCTTTTTCATAATAAATCCCCCTTTAGGAAATAAAACTATTATATTTTAATTTTATACTTTAGTTTATGAAAAATAAATAGCATTAATTGGACTTTTATATTGCAAAAACTGAAGCAAGGTGCTATAATTAAGAAAAACGAAGCCGAAAGGAGCAGATTATGCAAAAGGATTATTCATATGAGGGTGAAAGTCTTTTCTTCAAGCATGAGATAAGCCACAATCTGCCAAGAGATGCATATTCAATGCACTCGCACAATATGTATGAGCTGCTTTACTTTGTCGGCGGAGATGCAACACACGTAATCGAGGATAGGTGCTATAAGCTTAAGCGCGGTGACCTGATCCTTATAAAGCCGTCAAAATATCACTTCATAAGAATAGACTCGGATTGCGACTATGAAAGATACGATATTCTTTTCAGCCCAAAAACAAAGAATATAGACGGTCTTGCCCTGCTTGACAGTACACCCGAGATAATCAATCTCGAGGAATATCCGATGGCGACCGAAATAATAAAAAAGACCGATTTTTATTACAAGCATTTTAAGGGCGAGGATTTTGAAAAAATACTCACGGGTCTTTTGTGTGAGCTATTCTATCTTCTCAGCGTCACCCCCGCAACCAAAAACACAGACGCGCCAAAGGTTGTCTCACAAACACTCTCCTTGGCACTTTCCTACATAAACGATAACCTCACAACGTTATCGGGAGTCGATGAAGTGGCAAGGAGCTGCTTTGTTACTGAAAGCTATCTCTACAGACTTTTCAAAATCGAGCTACACAAGACACCCGCAAAATATATTACGTCAAAACGTCTTCTGCTCGCAGAGCGTATGATGTCTGACGGAGAAAGTCCAACGGCGGTATATGAGAAGTGCGGTTTTGGCGACTACACTACCTTTTACCGCAATTACCGCTCCTACTTTGGGCATTCCCCATCTGAGGTTAAAGCTTAGAATCTGCAATTATACGTTCATTTATACCGATTATTTAACACGGGTAAGGCTATATAATGAAATCAAGTCATTAAAACACTTTTTTAAATTACATCAAAGTGAGGGAAAATATGTACATAGGAAAGATTGGTTCAAATCTGCTGCCGAAATTTTATCACGCAAATACTAATGCCCCCCACGAACCCATAAGAAAAGAAAACGGATACGTATGGACTTGGGGTAATATATTCGACTGCTCCGTGGATATAGTCTACACTCTTGACAAAAATTACTACATTGGGGCTGTTGAGATTAAGATCAACGGCGCGGGAGAAATATCCCTTCTTGTTGACAGAACAAAGGTTGAGGTAAAAGATACCGCAAAGCCCGTGCACGTCAATCTCTGCGGTAAAGAGATAATTATCCGCGTAAAAGGAAACTTCAAGGACATTTGTTTCTCCGGTGCAGAGTTCTTCGGGTTCTATCCCGATGACACCGAGCCGTTTGTCCTTCCTAAACCGAAGAAGCTCGAATACACCAATAAGCGTGTGAAAATCGGAGCGCTCTGTGCATCGGACTCGGACGGTATGTTTGCAGTAGATTTTATAACGGATAGCCTTAACGAAAGATACGAAGCTATCCCTGACGGAGACGGTATCGAACTATGCTTTTCTATCTCTCATAGCTATGACACTGAGAGATATTCAATAACAATTAATGACACTGAAGCAACAGTTACCGCAGGCTCACGGCTTGCACTTTTGTGGGGGGCGTGTAGAATTATCGACCTTTGGGATGGTGGTACACTTCCGCTAATCTCCATCGATGACCACCCCGACGTACCTATGCGCGGATTCCATATGGGGCTGCCCCGCGTTGATAGAAAGGACTTTGTCAAAAAGCTTGCTCGCTACGTTTTACTCCCATTCGGATACAATCACGTAATCCTCGAATTCAACGGTGATATGCGTTATGACCGACATCCCGAAATAACCGAGAAATGGATCGAATCCGAAAAGCTCTACCAAGAGGGTAAGGGCCCAAGAGTTATGCACGCGGACATCGGTGCAGAGGGTACGGCACTTGAAAAGTCTGACGTCAGAGAGCTTGTTGAAATGTTTGATAGCTACGGTATAGAGGTTATACCGGAGGTGCAGACTCTCGCACATATCGAATACATCACCAACGCATATCCGGAATTTGCCGAGCTTGGTAAATATATGAAGACGGCATCAAAGGACGATCTTGAAAATATACCGCACACTCATGTTCCGGATCATTGCTACTGCCCACACAATGAAAAATGCATGGCAATAGTCCGCGATATTATAGACGAGGTAGTAGAGGTCGTTAAGCCGAAAAGATACGTACATATCGGTCACGACGAGGTGTACCACCTCGGTCTGTGCCCCGAATGCAGTAAGAAGGGCGCACCGAGAGTATACGTTGAGCACGTAAGTCATCTCCACGATTATCTTGCAGAAAAAGGTCTTGGAACAATGCTTTGGTCGGATATGTTCCACACCAATATGTACTACACGGGTGACCACTTCGACCTCGTAAAGCGCGAATTGCCGAAGGATCTTGTCCTGCTTGATTTCACCTGGTACTTCCATCTTGGCACAGATATCGAGGACTTCCTGTTGCCCGAAGGATATAAAATTATGATGGGTAATCTCTATTCATCGCACTATCCGAGATATGCATCAAGGATCAAAAAGGACGGTATGATAGGCGGTGAGGTTTCCACCTGGACCGCCGTGTCCGAGGAAAAATTCGCCTCTAACGGAAAGTTCTTTGACCTCCCGTACATGAGTGAGATGCTTTGGAACGCATACTCCTACGATGAAAGAAACCGCGCATCGTACACCGCGCTTATCGGTCAAATCATAATACCCGAATTACGTGATCTGATGCACGGAAGATACGATCTGTATCTCGCCTCTGATCTCGACTCGGCTGAGGTTATCGGCAGCTTCAACAGTTGTACGGATAGAATCCCCGACGAGCTATCCTATCTTGGACTCACAGAGCCAAAGGAGGCACTTGCCGTTTCGGGTAAGTTTGATAGACTTATCTTTGAACACGCAACACTCAACCCCGCACCGCGCATCTGCTGGCAGGAACTTTACTCTGTTGGAGAATACACGGTACATTATGAGGACGGAGAGTGTGTATCTGTACCCGTAAAATCAGCGGGCGGAATACTCCATATTAACTCTCACTACGGATTGCCTATGCCCGATAACTACTACCGTCATCAAGGTTATGTCGGCACTTGGTTTGCAGATCCCACGTACGAATACCGCACATCCGAAGGAAAGCCTGTTCTTCTGCTCGGTCAGGTGTGGGATAACCCGTACCCCGACAAAACCATAGCTTCGATCTCCTACACGCCCGACGAAAAAGACTACGCAATACTCATCAGCGCAGGAGTCCTGGGTGTAAAAAAACAAATAGATTGATCGCAAATGCTTTAAGGGGCTACTTCATTTAGCCGTAACCGAAAAGAGCGATTTGAGCATTAGTTAGTAATTGCTCAAAGCATATTTTACTCAAAAAAGCTGGAAATCTTCACGATTTCCAGCTTTTTGCTCTTTTTCTATTGGTGTATCCTCTCTCAACATACACTTGTACGACTATAGTTCGTCAGCCGCCGATTTTCATCCTAAATATAGCGAGCTCCGAAAGGTGTTTTACACTAAGAATTCAGTCGTTTTTGTTTTTACAGGATCAATATACATTATGTTCATCATCTATATTTATCTTAAGTGCCGGAAGCTCTTTAAATAAACCATACACAGCGTTACATCACCTGTTAAACATATCCTACTTACCGATTGATTATTTGATATTTTACCGTTTTGCTTTGTTTGATAACCTCAATATAGGTTAACGTATTTATTCTTCCTTTTGCAGATTCATTAAACCATTCATAAAAGGAATAAATAATCCTCCTATTGAATTTCCTATTACAAAAAGCAATATAGATAAGAAGGCCTTGAACGTAAAGTTTAGAGCTAAAAAGTAATAAAACATATTAGCTATAGAGTGTTCAAAACCACAAATAATGAACCCTCCAATAGCAAGCACTAAAACTACATACTTTCCAAAATTATTTTCAATAGTCTTAAAACCTTCAACTGCTATATAAACCAACATACCGCAGAAGAAAGCTCGGCCTAATGCTTCATACCAAACATAACCTATTTTAGTATCTACTATTTTTTCAAGATCTGAAAACAATGCACCGTTACCACTTGATGTAGAAAGTCTAATAGATAAACTAAATATTACAGTACCAACCAAATTACCTAACAATATGATTCCCATATCAAGTAATTTAGTTCCAAATTTCTTTTCTTGATTACTAAATAAATAACAAATCTTACCTGTGTACAAATTGAATCCAAAATTACAAATTAAGATAAGGCCAAATGAAAATAGAAACGCGGCTAAAATATTATTGTCCATCTTGTTATTTACGCATAAATACAACCAACCGCCAAGTGAAATAGCAAGGCCTGCTAAAATACTTTTAATAAAACATTTCATAAATTATTCCCTAACATTTAAATAAACCAATAACAACCGATAATTATCAGATACATTAAATATTAAATATTAAATATTAAATATTAAATTACCCTTTCTCTTTGCGGCACCTCAATTTCAGTAAACATTTGAATACGTGTCAAGTAAATAACACTTTCAGCCTTTATTTTCACGGCAAAACCGAGGACTTTAGCCAATGTCAACCTAAATCAAGCAAGCATAAAGCCACGCCTTTACCAAACTCTTGCCCGTAAGGTGCTCGGTGACGAGCCTTGATGACAGTCGAATAAAATTCACAAGATTATAAGTGTAATACACGCTCCTGTATCTCTTGGGTTCTGCCCTGGTTCCAATACTGCGTGCCGATATAACCGCAGGTACGTCTTGCAACGTTCATCTTTGCCTGATCACGGTTTTTGCAGTTGGGACATTCCCAAACGAGCTTGCCGTCCTCATCGCTCTGAATATCGATCTCGCCGTCATATCCGCAGACCTGACAGTAGTCGCTCTTGGTATTAAGCTCCGCGTACATAATGTTGTCGTAGATGAACTCCATTACACCGAGAACCGCATCAATATTGTTCTGCATATCGGGAACTTCTATATAAGAGATCGCACCGCCGGGCGAGAGCTTCTGGAACTTTGCTTCAAGAGCAAGCTTTGCAAAAGCATCAATAGGCTCGGTAACGTGTATATGATAGGAGTTCGTGATATAGTTTCTATCAGTAACGCCCTTTACGATACCGAATCTGTTCTGCAGGCACTTGGCGAACTTGTAGGTGGTACTCTCAAGAGGAGTTCCGTAGAGTGAGTAGTCGATATTCTCGGCTGCCTTCCACTTTGCGGTATACTCGTTGAGTTTCTTCATAATCTCAAGTCCAAGCTCCTCACCCTCACGCTCGGTAAGCTTCTTGCCGTTAAGTGCGTACACGCACTCCCAAAGACCTGCATATCCGAGAGAAAGCGTGGAATATCCGCCGTGGAGATACTTATCTATGGTCTCCCCTTTCTTAAGACGGGTGAGTGCGCCGTACTGCCAAAGGATGGGTGCGGCATCAGAAAGTGTACCTGTGAGTCTTTCGTGACGGCATTGGAGTGCTCTGTGGCAAAGCTCCATTCTTTCATCAAAGATCTCCCAAAACTTGCCCATATTGTTTTTGCCCGCGGAAAGCGCGATATCTACAAGGTTCACGGTAACAACACCCTGGTTGAATCTGCCGTAATACTTCGGCTTTCCATCCTCGTCAACGTAAGGCGTAAGGAAGGAGCGACAGCCCATACAAGTGTAGCAATGTCCCTCTCCGTTCTTGTCTATTTTACTCTCGAGCATTATCTTTTCGGAGATATAGTCGGGAACCATACGCTTTGCGGTACATTTTGCCGAAAGCTCGGTGAGGTAGTAGTAAGGGGAATCGGGGTGAACGTTTTGTTCTTCGAGCACATAGATAAGCTTAGGGAACGCGGGGGTGATCCAAACGCCCGCCTCGTTCTTTACGCCCTGATATCTCTGAAGCAGAGTTTCCTCAATGATAAGAGCAAGGTCTGCCTTCTCCTGTTCATTTTTAGCCTCGCCAAGATACATAAACACGGTGATGAAGGGAGCCTGTCCGTTTGTGGTAAGAAGGGTTACAACCTGATACTGAATACACTGAACGCCCTTGCGTACTTCCTCGCGAAGACGGGATTCTGTGATCTTTGAAATAGCGTTTTCGTCGGTAACGCCAACCTCAAGAAGCTCTTTTGCAACCGCCTTGCGTATTTTCTCACGGCTAACGTTAACGAAGGGAGCAAGGTGAGTAAGGCTGATAGACTGACCGCCATACTGATTGGATGCAACCTGCGCAATGATCTGCGTAGCTATATTACACGCAGTGGAGAAGCTGTGGGGCTTCTCTATCATAGTTCCGCTGATAACAGTACCGTTCTGGAGCATATCCTCAAGGTTTACGAGGTCGCAGTTGTGCATATGCTGTGCGAAGTAATCCGCATCGTGGAAGTGGATAATTCCCTCCTCGTGCGCCTTAACAATAACCTCGGGAAGAAGGATTCTCTTGGTAATATCCTTGGAAACCTCACCCGCCATATAGTCACGCTGTACGCTGTTGACGGTGGGATTCTTATTGGCGTTCTCCTGCTTAACTTCCTCATTATTGCATTCGATAAGTGAAAGTATCTTATCGTCGGTGGTGTTGGATTTACGGATAAGTTCTCTCTTATATCTATATGTAATATAAGCTTTGGCAAGGTCAAACGCGCCGAGCTTCATAATTTCCTTTTCAACAAGATCCTGTATCTCCTCGACACCTGCCGAGCGAACCATAGTAAGGCAAAGTCTCTCTACCTCAAGAGCTATATTTTCAATATCCTCAGGGGATATTCTCTGCTTTTCATCAACCGCTTCATTTGCTTTTGTAACTGCAACAATTATCTTTTCTCTGTCAAAGATAACCTCTGAACCGTTTCTCTTAATAAGTTTCATTTTTCTTTTCCTTTCTTTTAAAATTCCTATATTTTGACAAGGCGCACAGATCGGTAATAATTCGGTTATCCGAGGGCGCCGTAGAGTGTAAAAAAACCATCCCTCTCCGTTTTGGGCCGGAGAGCGACGAGTAAGCCAATTATACACTACATTTAGTGTTTTGTCAAGGGCACAATTACTATATATAGTGTTTTAAAAAATTCTAAAAAATGGAAAAGACATCATTTTTCAACAAATAAAAACAATAATTTTTGGTTATTTTACCACTTGCTTTTTTTGCATTCAAAATAAAGTGGGGCAGATTATTTTTAACCTTGTTTATTTTAGCTAAAATAACATTATTTTTTTCTCCAAACTTCTATTTGCGATTTCATATTTTCATTTTCAGACCAAGAGAAAACAGGCGGAGTTTTTTTACAAATGTTCAAATAAAATCGGCAATGTTTATTATCGCCCTCCCCACTCGCTTGGCTGCTTTAAGTGATTCGTATGCTCCACCGTAATTTTGATTTACGTAAGCTATCACTAAAAGGAAAAACAAAGTGTTAAAAGGTTATTACCGTAAAACGTTTTTGTGAAGGCGCAGGGATAACATTATCCGAATTTTTCGACAGAGATTATTTTAACGAGCCTGAGGAAGATTAATAAAACTATAAAAACTTGATTAAAAAGGTCAGAGATTACTTTGGTTTTCTCCGGCCTTTTCTATTGTTAGATATTTTTTGTTAGTTCCAAAACCATTTTTAAAAGCGTTCTCATCATCCTTGACATTTCAACCTTATAAATGGTAAAATGTTCTTACAAAGAAAAACGGAGAATCGTATGAATAAGAAAAAATATATTTCCCTTGCACTTTTGTTCGCCGCGGCAGTGATTTGGGGCTTTGCCTTTGCGGCGCAGGATGCGGCATCCGAGGTCGGAGCTTTTACACTCGGATTTGCAAGAAGCATTGTTGCGGGTGTATTCCTTATCGGAGTCGTTGTCGCATTTGATAAGCTTCTCGGCACGGGTAGGCATCTGTTCAGCAAGAGCGGTATTGATATTAACAAAACCGAGCTTATCGGCGGTATTATCATAGGAGTTGTCTTGGTAGTTGCATCTGCCTTCCAACAGATCGGTATTAATTCGGGCACGGATGGTGGAAAAGCGGCGTTTATCACCGCTCTTTACGTTGTTCTCGTCCCGGTATATGCTTTAGCACTCAAAAAACGCGCGCCCATCAACGTGTGGATAAGTGTTGCTGTTGCCGTTGTCGGCTTCTATCTGCTTTGCATCAAGGATGACCTCAGCATCGCCCCATCCGATCTGCTCGTTATCGCCTGCTCTATGATATTCCCTATCCATATTTTAGCTATCGATCATTTTTCACCCAAGTGTGACGGTATAAGAATGTCATTGGTACAGTTCTTTACCGCGGCTATACTCAATCTCATACTTGCCTTGACTTTGGAAGGCCCAAAAGCACTGGGCGCGATATTCCCGAGCATTCTACCCATCCTATATCTCGGTATAGGCTCGAGCGGTATCGCTTACACCCTGCAGATAATAGGACAAAAAGGAATCAATCCTGCAGTAGCATCTATAATCCTCTCGCTTGAATCCGTATTCGGCATAATAGGTACTGCTCTGTTCCTCGGTCAGACGCTCACACCGCGTGAATATCTCGGTTGTGCAGTAGTGCTTGTAGCGGTAATTCTTTCGCAGATAGACTTTAGCATCGCGATTAAGAAACTAAAACAAATTTTTACAGCGAAAAGAAATCAGAACAACCTATAAAAAGAACTTTTCGGAGGTTTTTATATTAAACACCGAAAAACATTCGAAAGAAAGGAGCGAAAAATGAGCTGGATAAATGCGTTTGAGCTGATGTGTTACATAATAGTTGCCATCATGCTCGCAGATTTGGTAAGAAAAAAGGACTATGATGCGCTCTTCACCTTTGGTGCGGCGGCTTTGGTCGGCTTCTTTATGGAGCTTGCCGCGGTAGCGGTAACCGATATATATTATTATAATGATAGTTTTTGGTTGAGTCTTGGCAAAGTGCCTAAGCAATTTCCTCTGTTTGGCGGCTTTATGTGGGGAGGTCTTACCGTCTACGGAATCCGCCTTGCAAAAAAACTTAACTTCGGCAAATGGATGACTGCCTTGTCTGCAGGATTCTTTATTGTTACTATGGATATACTGCTTGACGTTGTGGCAATCCGTCTTGACGGAGGTTTCTGGGTCTGGGTTGGCAATCCTATTAACACCGAGATCACACAACACACCTTCCTCAGCGTAATTTGGGTAAACTTCCTCGGATATATGTTTGAAACGCCGGCAGTTGTTCTTTTAACACAACTGAAATACAAAAAGGTTAAACCCAACGAATGGGTTAAACAAACGATTGGAATGTTTCTTGTTGCCATAGGCGCAATTTTGGTTACTGCGGTGGGCAGCCTGCTGTCTCTCGGACTAAACGCAATTACCGATGATTGGTTTTCTTGCATAGCGTTCTCTCTTTTGTGGGTAACTCTAACGGTGATAATAATCCGCCAAATGGTAGAGATTAAGCTTATTCCCCTACATCCAAAAAAATGGGATATCCCTATGCTTATCTTTTGGATGGCTATGTACGGCTACTGCCTTATAGCTCTCGGTCATTTGGGTCTTATTTCCGAATTGCCGTGGTTCTTTATCGTAGGTTTAATATTTACCACAGGTACAGCTTACGTATCAGTTTCATCTGTAAACAGTTATAAAATTAAGGAGATTACCAATGAGTAAAATCTTAAAGTCGATACACCCTGACGATGATATGCACTATGAAAAAATGGGGCTTAAACGTGACGTAGTCGAGCTTTGGGAGGACGGCTCGCGTGTAGGCGGCAAGAAGGGTGAGTACGAATGGTGGTACTACGACTCCCACTATCCTGACGGAACTATCCTCGTCATATTCTTTTATTCCAAGATGCCCATTGCTGTTGACGGACCTATAAAGCCTATCTCGACAATAGAGCTGACTTTGCCGGATGGACGAAAGTTCTCCGAGGAGGTTTTTGCAACCATCGAGGAAAGCCACTACGCGAAGGACAGATGCGACGTAAAGATCGGTGAGTGCTGCTGTCAAGGCGATCTCAAGCACTACGAAGTAGTATTCAAGGGCAAGAATATGGAAGCCCGAATGACACTTGACGGAACCATACGGGCTTGGCGTTCACAGACGGGCAGTATTTTCTTCGGAGATAACGAAGAACACTACTTTGCCTGGCTGCCTGCTATTCCCGAAGGCAAAGCAGTCGCCGATGTTACTTATGACGGTGGTAAAAAGCTTCACCTTGAAGGTTCCGGATACCATGATCACAATTGGGGCAACATCTCAATGTTAAAGCTCATGCATCATTGGTATTGGGGCAGAGCCAAGATAGGAAATTACAAGGTTATATCCTCTTGGATAACAGGCGCAAAAAAGTACGGCTTCAAGGATCACGACGTATTTATGATAGCCAAGGACGGCGAAATTCTTGGCGACAACTCAAACCACACATTGAAATTCAAGCCCGAAGGCAGATATATAGACGAGTATACCGGTAAGCCCGTATATGGCAAGGTGGTCTATGAATATACAACCGAGTCGGGTGAAGAATACAGAATAATCTACGACCGTCACGGTGACATCAACAAGACGTGCTTTGTTGATGTTCTGCCTAAGCCTCTCGGTATTTTGGCAAAGCTTATAGGTTTTGATGGCGGATATCTGCGTTTTGAAGGCAGAGCCACCGTTGAAAAGCTTGAGAACGGTGCCGTCACCGAAACGGTAAGCGATCCCGCAGTCTGGGAGCTTATGTACTTTGGCAAAGCGTGTGCGGATGAAAGATACCGAGAAAAATCGGAGAAAGTATATGATTAAAAGGTTATATGAAAAAAGCGAGCTCGGGTTCAGCATAGCTTGGATCATTGCGTATTGCATGCTCGCATCAATAGGCGATAATTTGTCAATAAATATTGGCATTATAAAGGTTTTAACTCTGCCGATATTGATAGTTCTTTCTTTAGTGCTTTTCATTTTTATAAAGAAAAACGGTCTTTCCGGAAGATATGGTCTTTGCAAATCAAATCTCCCCGCCAAAAAGATGCTGTATTACATTCCTTTGATAATTCTTCTGACAGCTAACTTTTGGTTTGGATTTGCAACAAACGCCTCTGCCGTCGAAACCGTGCTTTACGTACTGTCTATGATCCTTGTCGGTTTTCTTGAGGAAATGATCTTCCGAGGATTCTTATTTGGCGCAATGGCAAAAGACAATCTGAAATCTGCAATCATAGTATCAAGCCTCACCTTCGGCATCGGACATATCATAAATTTGATCAACGGCTCGGGAGCGGAGCTTTTGCAAAACGTATTACAGATAATCTATGCCATCGCTATCGGCTTCGCCTTTGTAATGATTTACTGTAAGACAAAGAGCTTGATTTATTGCATTCTTACGCACAGCTTATTTAATGCTGCAAGTGCATTTTCAAACGAAGCGGCGGCAGAAAAAGATATGTATATCCTCTCCTGCATTTTAATTGCAGTAATTGCAGGTGCATACGCGGTATATATCGCTCTCGCCATCGAGGACGAAGAACCGGACAAAGAAGAGCCATTACATATAAAACACGATTAATATGACAAACAAAAAGCAAGAGCCAAGGATTTTCCCCAAGCTCTTGCTTTTGTTTTTGCTATTCGATTAATTCTCAAGAACCCAAGCGTCAGCAACCTTCTTGGACATTCTCTTGATGCCCTCGGTGGTGTACTTGGACTCTTCGCCGCCGTTGGTGTAGAGGAAGTACTTGCCCTCTGCGGTAACGTAGAGAGTTTCCTCGTATCCTGCGGGATCGCCAAAGTAGCCGTTTACTACCTTCTTAACGATGGTAGAAGTAGCGGTATCATACTCAGTGCCACAAATAATCTTCTTCATTTTTCTTATCCTTTCTCTATATTTTTAACATCACACATCCTATCGATATCCAAGATGAATTAGGCAATGATAATTTGGAGGTAAGCCTTAATAAATTGAGGTTTAACGCTCTATCACTGGTCCTTGATCTTAGCAATATCATAAGGTGTAGTCTGATAAACAAAGTAATTGAGCCAATTGGTGAACAGAAGCGTTGCGTGAGCGCGCCAGGTAAGCATCGGCGGCTTCGTATCATCGTCACCCGGGTAATAGTTCTTCGGCACCTTGGGATTTATACCAAGAGCCTTATCTCTTTGATACTCCTTCTCAAGAGTATTGGCGTCGTACTCGGAGTGTCCCGTAAGGAATACCTGTTTGCCACCCGGAGTAATAACAGCGTAAACACCCGCTTCCTCGGAGGATGCAAGTATCTTTAAAAGAGGCGTTGCCTCAATATCCTCGCGCAACACAGTTGTATACCTTGAATGAGGCACGTAGAATACCTCGTCAAATCCTCGGAAAAGTATCGAACGCTTATAGTCAACGGTATGAGGATACACGCCGGAGAGCTTCTCATCCATCAAATACTTCTTTATACCGAAGTGGTAATAAAGTCCTGCCTGCGCACCCCAGCAAATATGCAGAGTACTATGTACATGAGTCTTTGACCACTCCATAATTTCCACAAGCTCGTCCCAATACTCAACCTCTTCAAACTCCATCTTCTCAACCGGAGCTCCGGTAATAACGAGTCCGTCAAAGTATCTATCCTTTACATCCGAGAATTCCTTGTAGAATGCGAGCAGATGCTCCTCGGATATATTTTTTGATTTATGGGTTGTTGTGTGTATAAGTTCAATTTCAACCTGAAGGGGTGTGTTACCCAAAAGACGCGATAGTTGCGTTTCTGTGTCAACTTTTGTTGGCATTAAATTCAAAATGAGTATCTTCAGAGGACGAATGTCCTGTGTGATAGCTCTTGTTTCCGTCATAACGAAAATGTTTTCCGCCTCGAGAGTTCTCACAGCGGGAAGTTCGTTAGGAATCTTGATCGGCATTATATTTCTCCATTAAGTAATCGTTCTATAGCGTAGCTTTATATACTCTCAAGAGCCTCTTTGAGATCCGCAATAAGGTCATCCTTATTTTCAATTCCGCAGGAATAACGCACCAAGTCACTTGATACACCCGCGGCTATAAGCTCCTCATCATTCATTTGTCTGTGAGTCGCAGATGCAGGATGTAAGCAGCAGGTACGTGCGTCGGCAACGTGAGTTTCTATTGCGCCGAGCTTG
The DNA here is from genome assembly GCA_045634385.1 of Eubacteriales bacterium. Taxonomy (GTDB): domain Bacteria; phylum Bacillota; class Clostridia; order Oscillospirales; family CAG-272; genus UBA1740. The sequence goes on from JAZRAE010000049.1 coordinate 38,754, forward strand.
AGATTTTTCATAAATTTCTCTGCGGCAAGTCTTCCGCCCTTTACGCCGAAGCTGATAACGCCGCAAGTGCCCTTTGGCATATACTTTTTAGCAAGATCATAATATTTGTCACCCTCAAGACCGGGATATCTTACCCAAGATACGTTCTCGTGAGCTTCAAGAAATTTCGCAATCGCAAGAGCGTTCTCGCAATGTCTTTCCATACGCACATGAAGACTTTCAAGTCCGAGTCCGAGCAAAAATGCGCTCTGCGGAGACTGTGTGCAGCCAAAGTCACGCATAAGCTGAGCGGTACACTTAGTTATAAATGCACCTTCCTTACCGAACTTTTCTGCATAAGTAATACCGTGATAGCTATCGTCGGGTGTACAAAGACCGGGGAACTTATCTGCATAAGCCATCCAATCAAAGTTACCTGAGTCAACGATGCATCCGCCGACCGCCGAGCCGTGGCCATCCATATACTTGGTGGTGGAATGAGTAACAATGTCTGCTCCCCACTCAATAGGTCTGCAGTTTATAGGCGTAGCAAAGGTATTGTCTATGATAAGCGGAACACCGTGAGCGTGAGCACACTTTGCGAACAACTCAATATCAAGTACGTTGAGCGCCGGATTAGCGATAGTTTCTCCAAATACCGCCTTAGTGTTAGGTCTAAATGCAGCGTTAAGCTCCTCCTCCGTAGAGTCGGGAGAAACGAAGGTAAAGGAAATTCCCATCTTCTTCATAGTAACCGCGAAGAGATTATACGAACCGCCATAAATGGCAGATGATGAGATAACGTGATCACCCGCTGATGCGATGTTAAACACAGCAAAGAAATTTGCCGCCTGACCGGAGGATGTAAGCATTGCCGCACTGCCGCCTTCAAGCTCACATATTCTTGCCGCAACGGTATCGCAGGTAGGATTCTGAAGTCTGGAATAGAAGTAGCCCGACGCCTCAAGATCAAAGAGCTTGCCCATATCCTCACTTGTAGCATACTTGAAGGTGGTGCTCTGAATTATCGGAATCTGTCTCGGCTCGCCGCTCAAAGGGGAATAACCGCCCTGCACACAGCTTGTTTCTATCTGAACTTTTCTTTCTTTCATTTTATTTTTCCTTTCACACATCCAAGCGAGCTCTAAACACGCTCTTGTCTATGAGATTTTAAATTTTCGATCCAAGTTTGCTAACTCGATAATTTTATCATACTGTACAAATTTTGTCAAGACATTTCGTTAATATTTTACAAATTTTAATGCGTGTACGTACAGGCGTATGCCTAAAATATGTTATTTTCAGTTATTTTGTCAAGTAGGTGCTGTTTTTGTGTTAATTGTTTGTTTTTTATTCTTGACTAATTAACAAAACTGTGATAAAATATATTCCCAATGAATCCACCTCAAAACGAGGAAAGGAGAATGATATGAACTTTTTACTGTGGGCTTACACACCGAGCTTTTCTTTGGAAGAACTTGCGATAGCGGCATTCAGAATAAGCCTTGCACTCATAATAGGAGGCATCATCGGCATGGAGAGAGGCCGTCACGGCCGTGCGGCGGGTATGCGTACGCATATTCTCGTGTGTCTTGGCGCAACACTTGCATCAATGACGGGCATGTACGCCTATAACTTAATCGGCGGCACAAACGATCCTTTAAGACTTGCGGCACAGGTTATATCCGGCATCGGTTTCCTTGGTGTAGGCACTATACTTATCAAAGGTAGATTCCAGATCACAGGTCTTACAACTGCGGCAGGAATCTGGTGCGCGGCAACAATAGGTATCGCGCTCGGTATTGGATATTACGAAGGTGCAATTGTTACATTTCTCGGTTCTGTAATTGCAGTAACCGTTATGCACCGTTTTGAATACAGAGTGGCAAGACGTCATTCGAGATTCGGTATGTATGTTGAGATAGTTTCTGCAGAAAAGGTGCGTCCGATCATCGACTATCTCTCTCAACATTACAATGCAATAGATTTACAGATTACACCCCCGAGAAGCGGCACTTCGGGATACGTAGGTGTTGAAGTTAACATACTGCCGTCTTCGAAAAGCCCTACCACACCGCAAGCCGTTGCACAGGGGCTTGAAGCTCTCGATGACGTAGTATTCGCTCTTGAATCAATTTAAATTTAACAAGCAATAAAGTCAACAAAAGTGTTCATTTTTCAACAAATGAACACTTTTGTATTTCGCAACAAAGAAAGCTCACCTTCCCTGCTTTATAGGAAAAGGTGAGCTTTTTATTCGCTTTTTAGATAGAGTATTTCAAGGAATATTCCTTATATTTCTGTTCGAAGTCCTCACTTTTGTGCTTCCTTCTGTTATACTTGTGCATCTCGAGATCATCATAGGTTGCAATCTCAACAACGCATCCTCCAACGTTGGAACAATGATCGGAAACACGTTCAAAATTGGTGAGGATATCTGAGAGCACAAAGCCGTGCTCAATAGTACACTCACTCTTCTGAAGTCGGACAATGTGGTTGAGCTTGATTTTGTCACACAAATCATCAACCACCTGCTCAAGCGATTCAATCTTAGCCGCAACTTCAAGATCGTTATTTATGAAGGCCACGCAAGCGAGGTCGAGTATCTCATTTACAGCCGCGCGAAGCACAGCAATCTCCTTGTTTGCATCCTCGGAGAAGGATATTTTCTTATCTCGAAGTTCCTCGCAAGACTCAACAATGTTAACTGCGTGGTCGGAAATACGCTCATAATCTCCTATGATATGCAAAAGCTTGGTTACCTGCTCCGCATCCTTGGGATCGGTCGTATTTGCAGATGCTTTAATAAGATACGAACCTATAGCATCCTCAAGGCTGTCAACCTTACTTTCAACGTCGCGGATGGAGTCTGCAAGCTTGGAATCATAGTTATCAAAGAGGGCTATGGAATCGTGAAGTGCTCGGGTAGAAAGCTCCGCCATGCTGTAAACCACCTGAGTAGCTCTGCCAACTGCAACGCTGGGTGTCTCAAGTAAACGGTCATCAAGAAGAGTCGACGTCTCCTGATCATCCTTGCTGTCCTTAATGATAAGTGTTGAAAGCTTGGCAAGCTGCTTGTAGAAGGGACTGATGAGTACGACGCAAATAAGCTTGAACAATGTATGTACAAGCGCAACGCCCCAAGCATCAATAGGTAAGTTCACAAATGCAAATTTAACGATTGCATTGAGCGCATAGAAAAGTATTGACACCAAAACAACGCCTATAACATTAAACGAAAGATGAACAACCGCCGCACGCTTACCGTTCTTGTTTGCGCCAAGAGACGAGAGCATTGCTGTAACGCACGTACCAATGTTTTGACCCATTACGATCGGAATTGCCGCACCGTAGCTGATAGCTCCCGTAACGGTAAGAGCCTGAAGAATACCTACTGAAGCAGAGGATGACTGCACTATAGCAGTAAGCACAAGTCCGGCAAGAATACCAAGTATGGGATTCTCAAACATCATAAGTATATTCGCGAAAGCGGGATCACCCTTAAGAGGACTAACCGCATCCGACATCATGGTCATACCCGTCATAAGTACTGCAAAGCCGAGGAGAATCGCGCCGATATCCCTTTTCTTGCCGCGCTTTACAAACATGATAAGACATATGCCGATAACTGCAACGATCGGTACCCACGAATCAGGCTTAAGGACCTTGAGCATTGCTACAGCCTCTGCTCCGCTCTCTCCGCCAAGGCTGTTAAGAGCAGTGAGCCAAGCGGTAATTGCAGTACCAACGTTAGCACCCATAATAACACCAACCGACTGGATAAGAGTCATAGTACCGGAGTTAACAAATCCGACCACCATAACCGTAGTAGCAGATGATGATTGAATTATGAGAGTTACTAAAAGTCCAAGTAAAAATCCTTTTATGGGATTTGTTGTCATTTTTCCGAGAAATGATTTAAGGCTGTTTCCCGCACTCTTCTTGAGTGAGTCGCCCATAACGTCCATTCCATAAAGAAAAAGAGCAAGTCCGCAAAGAAGAGCGAGAACGTCACCAAATCCAAAGGTTGCCGCTTTTGCCGACAAGGTAAAGCTCATTAAACCGTTCATTTCATATTCCTTTCATTTAAAGCAGGATGATAAAGTTCCAGCACATAATTATAAATTATCTATCTCAATAATTATAATATACTTTTTGGAATCTTGTCAAGTGGCAGTTTAAACAAAATACACCTACATTAAAGAAGTCTCTGTCCATTAATTACCAAGCTAAAGACAAGACCGAGCCTTTCAGCCGCTTGACGTGACATCTGCATTCTTCCTATAAAAATACTGAAATAATCAATAACCGCGCTGATAGAGGTATCAACCTCGAGCTCAAGCACAGCATTCATTTTATCCTCGCTTATTTTCAGCTCAGAGCTCACCACCGAATAGTTAACTCTGTCATGTATATCAAAGGTGGAAATATCGGAATTTCTTACACGGGTACGCCTTACGTCGCATTTATCCGCAATAATCAGAGCCGCAGCAACAGGATTTACCGCAACTCCCGTGCCCTCATCGTGATTACCTATAGCGGTTACTACCGTAGCTATTTCATCAGCCGGCATACCAAGCTTATCAAGTAGTCTAAACGCCATTACCGCACCGCTCTGTGAATGATCAACGCGGTTCACAAGATTTCCTATATCATGTAAATACCCTGCAATTCTTGCAAGCTCAACCGTCCTCTCATCATAGCCAAGCGTTTGCAAAATATAAGCAGCTCTGTCAGACACCTTGCCAACGTGTGCAAAACTATGCTCGGTATATCCAAGAGCAATAAGCGATTCATCCGCCTTAGTTATATAAGTTTTTATGTCACTGTTATTTTTAATTTCATCAAAAGTTATCATGTTTTCACTCATCCTTTATCAAATTGAATTTTCAATAGCTTCAACAAGCCTATCAATCTTTCCGTCTGTGTCGGTGTGAATCGACGATTTAAAGGAAATACCTTCGTTGAGAAACGCGGTGTTTTTTAAAGACGAAAGAATATCTCTCATTCCTTTACCCGCACTGAGCGCCCACGATCCGCTTTCAATAAGCGCGATCTTTCTACCGGAAAGCGAATGAGCAACAAGATCACGCAGAAGATTTTCCATATTCACAAACACGCCTCCATTATACGTCACCGATGCAAACACGAGGTGGCTAAACTTGAAGCAATCTGCAATAATCTCGGAATGCTCGCTTACAGAAACGTCGTGCATTACACATTTGATCCCTTTGTCACGAAGGCGGCAGGCAAGAACATTTGCAACATTTTCTGTATTACCGTACACAGAAGCGTATGCAATAACGACTCCCTGTTCTTCAGGCTTATACCCTGACCAATGCACATATTTGTTTACATAATAATCGATATTTTCTCTCCAAACAAGTCCATGGAGCGGACAAATCATTTTTATTTCAAGCATAGACATTTTGGAAAGAAGCTTACCAACCTGTACTCCGTACTTACCCACAATGTTGGAATAATACCTTCTCGCCTCGTCAAGGTTATCTCTGTCGAAGTCAACCTCATCTGCAAATAGCGCGCCGTTAAGTGCTCCAAACGTACCAAACGCATCCGCGGAAAAAAGCGTTTTGCTAAACGAGTCATAAGTCACCATTACCTCCGGCCAATGTACCATCGGTGCAGATATAAAAGTGAGCCTATGCTTTCCAAGCTCAAGCGATTCCCCCTCCTTTATGACGAGTGCCTTTACTTCAACACCCTTGAAGGCACAAATCATATCGTAAGTCATCTTGTTACATACTACAGTGCATTCAGGATGTCGAAGAAGCACGTCAATAAGCGTTGCAGAATGATCCGGCTCCATATGCTGGACTACAAGATAGTCAAGCGTACGTCCGCTCAGCGTGTGCTCCAAGTTCTCAATAAACAGATCCGTAACCGCTCTGTCAACAGTATCTATAAGCGCAGTTTTTTCATCAAGTATCAAATATGAGTTATAGGACATTCCTTGCGGCACAGAGTAAACCGCCTCAAAAAACATTAATCTTCTGTTATCGGCTCCAACCCATATGATATCATCACAAACCTTTCGTGTGCAGTACATCTTCTTCCCTTCTTTGAAAAATACTTTCTAAATATTATTATTACATATTTTTGCACTTAAAGTCAATAGTTTGTCTCTTCGATGTATTTCCATCTACTTTGCTTTTGACTTTTTAATTATCTCCGTGCGGTATATCGCCATCTGTCAAAAAATCCTATATTTTGCTTTTAAAATAGACGGTAATCAATTTTCAATTACATATAAAAAACCGTACAAGGCGCATTTATATCAAACAAAAAATATGGGGTAGCTCACAAAATGAGCTACCCCGCTATGCTGTACGCATTTTTACTGCATAAGAATTAATAGTTTTCTTTTCTAACTTCAAAGAATGCCTGAGGATGAGCGCAAACGGGACAAACCTCGGGAGCCTTCTGACCTATGCAGATATGTCCGCAGTTCTTGCACTGCCAGATTGTATCGTTATCTCTTGAGAAAACAATTCCCGTATCAATATTGGAAAGAAGCTTTCTATATCTTTCCTCGTGTGCCTTTTCAATAGCTGCAACTGCTCTGAACTGACGTGCAAGAGCGGTAAAGCCCTCCTCCTCTGCTTCCTTTGCAAAGGTGTCGTACATATCGGTCCACTCGTAGTTCTCTCCCTCTGCCGCTGCAAGAAGGTTGCTTGCGGTGTTGCCAAGTCCGCCAAGAGCCTTGAACCAGAGTTTTGCATGCTCTTTCTCGTTATTTGCAGTCTCCTCAAATATAGCCGCGATCTGCTCGTAGCCTTCCTTCTTAGCTACAGATGCAAAATAGGTATACTTGTTTCTTGCCTGAGATTCGCCGGCAAAAGCGGTCATAAGATTCTGTTCGGTTTTTGTGCCCTTAAGGTTCATAACAAATTTCTCCTTGGTAAAAATTCTTTCTTAAATTATTGACTGTTTTAATGTTGGTTATGCATTATCCGCATTCCCCTACGCGCGCCTTACAGGCATCGCATAAATAACGTACCTTCAACTCATACGAGCTAAAGTCGGAGCCGATAGCTTCGGATAGCATCTTATCAAAATCACGAAGATTGAAATCCATAACCCCACCGCAGTCCTCGCAGATCATATGACCGTGAGGAATATAGGAGTTGTCGTACCTATCCGACAGAGAGTCGCCCGTTATCTTTCTGATAAGCTTTTCCGCCTCAAGAACCTTAAGGTTATTATAGACGGTTGCTCGGGAAATTCCGGGAAGTTTCTCCTTGGCAAGTGTGAAAATCTCGTCTGCGGTATGATGACACATATCCGAGCGAATCACCTCCAGGATAACCGCTCTTTGTTTTGTCAAAATGTATCACTCCGTTTTTAGATTTGAATGAATTTTAGACTCATTCTAAATTTATTATACACAAGGAATTCTATTTTGTCAATAGTTTTTAGTGAAATTTTAATTTTTTTTGTATCCTGCAATATCTCGCTCGGGTATGAACTCGCTCTCAAGCGGTACGCCATATACACGCTCGTAACACTCGCGCTTTGCCTCACCGTCGGCAATATAAAGCTTTTCTCTTGCATTCCTTTTATCAAGTGTTGAATCGGGATAAATAGGCGGCATTATATGAAGAATATGCCGCACTCTGTAAAAGCCAATATCGTCCGTATCCTCTTCCTCGCGCATTTCAGTAAAGCACGGGAGAATCGGAACTCCAAACTCGGCCGCATAATGATATGCACCCATTCTCATCTCTCGCGGTTTTTTGTAATTGAACCACATCTCCTGTTCGGGATAGATAAGAACAAGCTCTCCGTCGGCAAGCCTTTTCTCTATGGCAGGCTTTAGATTACGCGACATGTATGATGCACTTTGAGACACGGGCATAGTATTACAGTTTCTCATCAAAAATCCGAAAAAGCCTTTCATAAACACGTTACTCTCTTGAATAACGATGTTAAGCTCTCGTTCCCTGCCCGCACACATAGCCATCAACCATATGAGCGTACAATCCATTGGGTTAAAATGGTTAGATGTAATTATAGCACCGCCATCTATCAAAGCAAGATTCTCAAGCCCAACTATCTCAGTATCGCAGTTTAACTTAACAGTTGCCTTGTCGGCTATTTTCCTTGCTATTGCTCGTTTAAATCTATTTAATGGCCTTATCCTTAAATTATCAAATGGGACAATTTTCTTTTTTATATCTTTTTTGGTAGGAGAAGGGTCGCCTATCTCCACCTTGCGGAATGGGTCCCGCTCTTTTACTGCAACCGCAATGTTATCAATAACAGCGAGTCTTTCCGTCCTCTTTTTCTGATTAACCTTCGTCATTGCTTACACCGCCTTATATCGAAAGGTACTTTTCTTGTAACCTTTAAAACCGTCATCTCTTGCGGCGAGCTCTGCCGCACGCTCAACAAGTCTTACTCCCCCGGCTATATCTCTCTTCTTTTGTTCATCTGTATACTCAACAAGCTCTCTGACGATATCCGTGTAGTAAGGAGTCTGTCTTGTTACATTCCAGAACACCTCGGAGTAAGGCACGTCAGAGTAATGCCACGGCTTGTTATAAAGGTTGTAGTGTATAAGGTGCTGTTCCTCTGCAGGCAAAAGATTATCCGCCTTGGGTTGTTTGTTCCAACCACCGTCAAGGTAATATATTCTACCCCTGCACAGATAATTTAAATAATCTTGATCGGGAGCTACCGTCTCAAAATTTCTCTCATTCACAATACTCAAGAATTTTTCAAGAATAAAGTTTTTTCTGTATTCCTTAAGATTCATAAGAAGGACGCCGGAATTTATGTATTTGTTCACGGAGACTCCCACCCAATTCTTTACGTAATCACAGAATGCGGCAACACCGGGAATAGACTCGTCCGCTACCGCACCGAGAATATTGTCACCTATATCTGTGAAATAAAGATTTGCTATATCGTCTACAAGTATCGTATCGCAGTCAATGTACACAGCGCGGGTAAGTCGGGGGTACATATATGCGATAAACATTCTGTAGAATATTGCCTCCGAGTAATAATCGCGCAAAGTCAAAGAAAGCTTCTCGCGAAACGGTACTATCACCTTCCCCATATTTACAATCGAAATATTTGTGTTGGTAAGCTCCATGTGTCTGAGCTTCCGGATATTCTGCGGCTTTAGTCCCTCTGTTAACACCGTGATGTCATATATGTATTCATCGCTTGAATGAAGCGATATGGATTTGGCAGTTATCATAAGATACGGTACGTAGTTATCGTCCGATGCCATAAAGATATGTATGTGTTTTTTATTCATTATATTTGTCCTTTCTTTTTCAATGTTAAAACGCAGCTATTATTTTTTCTCATCGCCTCCTTTGTCTTTGTCATTTTAACTTAGGATGAGAAAAAAGAAAAGGACTTTTTAATATTTTCCTCCGCTACACATTGTAGATACAAGATTCTCGCACAAGTTCGATAAAAATCCAACTCCACAAAACCGAGAATTTCTCACCCCCATTGACAAAATCGGACAAAAATGTTATACTTATAGTACGGAATTGTAGAAATGTAAACAATATTTTACTTATTATATTGAGGACAATTATGGAAAACATTAAAGAAACAATAGCCAAAAACTTGGTCGAGCTAAGAAAGGCAAATAAACTAACACAGGGCGCGCTTGCGGAAAAACTGAATTATTCGGACAAAGCGGTATCAAGATGGGAGCATGCAGAGACTCTGCCGGATATCGAAACGCTTTGCCGCATCTGCGAAATATATGGAGTCAGCTTTGAATATCTTTTGCAAAGAGAGCCGACCGAAGCTTACGTAGTATCTCCTAAAAAAGGCAATCGCGCACGACACGTTATCATCTGTCTTATCACAATCTGCACAGTATGGCTCGCGGCCACCTTGCTTTTTACAACAGTTCAGGCAATTTTCGATGTCAACCTATGGCAGTTGTTCGTCTGGGCGATACCCGCAAGCATCACAACAATAGCAATATATAACAGAATGTGGTGGCAGAGCAAGGTCTGTACAGCAATCACCGCATCCTTCAACAATTGGACTGTCATACTTGCGATTTACCTGCACACGCTCGGCCACAACCTATGGATGCTATTTATAATCGGTGTACCGATTCAGGCTCTTATCCTCCTTGCGGTTACGATACCGGAAAAGAAATCCTGATCTGCACCCACAATATTATACGTTAACAATCTGAAAAGGAAAGAATATGAAGATAAACGAAAGGATCTATGGATTTACCGTCCAATCACAATCCCGTATAAACGAGGTGGATGGCGTTCTGTATGATTTAATCCACGATAAAAGCGGAGCAAGGCTTTTATATCTTGACAGAGCGGACGAAAACAAAACGTTCGCAATAGGATTTAAAACCATACCTACAGACGATACGGGCGTGTTTCACATAATGGAGCACTCAGTCCTCTGCGGTTCAAAAAAATTCCCGGTAAAAGACCCGTTCACCGAGCTTGTCAAGGGCTCTATAACCACCTATCTCAACGCCTTCACCTCAGGGGATAAGACCATTTACCCTGTCTCAAGCAAAAATGATAAGGCATTTCTCGGTCTTGTAGACGTGTACCTTGATGCCGTGCTCAACCCTCTCGCACTTGAAAACCCCTTTATCTTTATGCAAGAGGGACACAGGCTTGAGCTTGACGATGACGGCAAGCTCAACATCACAGGCGTAGTGTACAACGAGATGAAGGGCGTGTATTCCTCAGCAGATGAATATGCCGACTACCTCATAACGAGGAGAGTGTCACCCGGCGGTACTTATAGCTACGACTCAGGCGGAAACCCGGACTATATCCCAAATCTAACATACGAGGACTTCAAAGCAGCGCACGCTAAATTCTACCATCCGTCAAACGCTTGTCTGTTCCTCGACGGTGAAGTAAAGCTTGACGAGGTGCTTCCTCTTATCGACTCATACCTTTGCGAGTATGATAGACGCGAATGTGATATTTTCATTGATGACGGCAGACCGCCCATTACCGAGCCTCTCTCCACATCTTACCCCATAGAAGACGAAGAGGATCCAACCGATAAAACACGGATATACATCTGCCACAACACACTCCCTCACGCGGAAAGATACAAAAACTCCGCGCTTTCCCTCGTCTGTGAGGCACTCGCTGACTCCAATAATGCACCATTAACCAAAAGAATACTTGACACAGGTCTGTGCGAAAGCTTTACGTTTTTCTCTACCCGTTCTTATAGTCTTAATGCCTTGAACGCTATATTCATCGGAGTAAAGGATGGAAAAGAATCCGAGCTTCTCGGTGTTTATGAGAAAGCATTAGAGGATATTCTTCTCGCAGGAATATCTAATGAGAATCTTTCCTCCGCACTTGGCAGACGCGAGTTCCACGTCAGAGAATCCGACTTTGGCACATATCCTGCCGGAATGGCGTATATGAGCTCCTGTCTTGAGTATGCACTGTTTGGCGAAGATCCGCGAGAACCGTTAAAATACGAGGATCTTCTCGCATTTCTGCGTGAAAAGCTCAACACGGGGTACTATGAAAGTCTACTCAAGGAGGTGCTTGCATCTCCTTCGGCAAAACTGTTTTTACACCCGGATAACAGCTTTACAGAGAAAAAAGAAGCAGAACTTCGTTCCAAGCTTGATGCTATGCTGCTTAATATGAGCGACAGCGATAAGGAATCCCTATCTCTGCAAAACAAGCTGTTTGCCGAGTGGCAAATGACCCCAAATACCGCCGATGAGCTTGCGAGCTTGCCCACGTTGGCAATAGAGGATCTAAAATCGGAGCCTCGCAAAATCCCCACAGAGATTTCAAGCTTTAGGGGATGTGAAATAATTCATCATCCCATCTATACGGGCGGAATATCATATCCCGAGTTATTCTTTGACATCAGCGATGTCCCTCCCGAGGATATACCATATGTAAGGCTCTTCTCGGATATGCTGTCCGAATGGGATACCGAGCTCGGATGTGTAAGTGACTTCCGCAACAGGGTGAAAAAACATCTCGGTGCGTTTTATTTGACTCCGCATCCTACAAAGAACAAGGATCAGGTCAAGCTCTATCTGTCCTTAAAGCTCTCCTGCCTTGAAAAAGAAAAAGATACTGCACTTGAGCTTATCCGCGAACATCTATATTTCACATTATTTAACGATAGGGATCTGCTCGCGAAGAACGTAAAACAGCTTTACACCTATTCGGTTGAAAGTATCATATCCCGAGGTGACGCCTTTGCAATGATGCGTGATGCAGCAAAGCACTCACCTTTTGAAGCGCTTAGCGAATCTCTCTTCGGTCACAGCTATCATTTGTTTGTAAAGAAACTTTCCGAAGAAATAGAGATGAGGGCAAACGACGTCCTTGAACGCTTTGAAAAAATCAGAGATAAATACTTCCGACGCGAAAGACTCACCGTCGGTATCACCGAGCCCTCCGGTATTGAATTTGCCGAGCGAATTATATCGATCATCAAGGGCGGTGGCGAAAAGGCGGGAGCGTGCAGAGTTACTACCTTGCCAAGGATAAACGAGGGCATTGCCGCCCCCGTAACTGTTTCATTTGCCGCGAGGACAGGAAATCTCAACGAAATAGGCGAAAATCTCTACACGGGTGCCTTCTCTTTAATATCAAACATCATATCCTTTGAGCTTCTGTGGAACGAGATCAGATTGAAGAACGGTGCATACGACACCGGATTTACAGCAAAGCCCAACAGCGCAACAGTCGGTTGCTATTCGTTCCGCGACCCCTCTCCTGAAAGCTCCGTTTTCTTCTTTGATAACATCAAGGACGAGATTGACGCATTTCTTGCCGAGTCCCCGAGCCTGCTAAAATACATCATCGGTGTTATAGGCTCAAGCGATACAGTATCTACTCCTAGAAACGACGGTTCAATCGCTACAAGACATTATCTTGCGGGCAAAACGCACGAGGATATAGTGAAGTCACGAAACGAGTGTCTTGAGGCAACAATAGATGAGCTTGCAAGATTGTCCGATCTGATCGGCAAGGTTATGGAAAAATCGACCTTCACCATAGTCGGTCCGCGTGATACTCTCGAGAATATAAAGAATATCGAAAATATACTTGATATATGACTTTTTGTCTTTACAGGTAAAAAAACACGATCAGCTTTTTGCTTGATCGTGTTTTTTTATTTCTGTTTGGCATGATATTTTTATGCTTTGTGCTCCGCCGTCGCTACAACATTAACACCCGTTCCGCATACATTGGCAATAACAACATCACCAATCTTAATGTCGTTAGGTGCAACAACCGCGTTGATGGATGCCATAACATCAAATATTTTTTCTTTCGGTATTGGTGTTGCTGTCTTTACCGCAACAACTTCTCCGCCTTCACAACGCACAGTTGTGGTAACTGTACGCACGGGGGCGGTGCACTCCGCATAGGCGTAATCCTTGCCTCTTGGGCAGGTATATCCGGAAATATTGTTTATTGCACCCTGCTCGTCAAACTCAACCGCAAGATCACATCCCTTAGGACAGACGATGCACGTAAGCTTTCTTTCTTTCATACTCATTTTACACCCCCTCAATCGAGAACGTCAAGGTAGTATTCGGCTGACATTCCGACAACATTTTCTCAGTAAGGAGAACCGTCTCCATTTCACCCGGAGCCACCTTCTGCTTCTTTTTCTCAAGAATAACTCGCTCTCCGTCTCTTACGACTATCCTTACGTCGCAGTAGACGTTGGCTACTCTGAAGTAGACCTTAGTTTTTTCAAGAGAGGTGATTCTCTGGGGCACTGTATATCTGATTTTGCCGTCGGTTACGAGATTTAGCCCTATACCGTGTGACTTTTCACCGTTAATATACTTAACTGCCGCCTCTCCCGCAATCACAGCTTCCTCGGAAACATAGTCTACGAGATCGTGTACGTGGAGCACGTTGCCGCAAGCAAAAACGCCGGGAATTTCTGTCTCTCTGTCTCCATCAACGACAGCGCCACCGGTGATTCTGTCAAGCTTGATTCCCGATGCTTTTGTAAGCTCATTTTCGGGAATAAGGCCGCACGAGAGAAGCAGTGTATCACAGGAAATTGTCTGCCTTGTTTCCTCTATAGGCCTTCTGTTTTCATCCACCTTTGCGATGGTGACTGCTGTGAGTCTGTCCTTGCCGTGGATATCCACTACCGTATGACTAAGCATAAGCGGAATACCAAAGTCGTTAAGGCACTGCTCTATGTTTCTTGCCAAACCGCCCGAATACGGCATAAGCTCGCACACGGCTTTTACCTTTGCTCCTTCAAGCGTCATTCTTCTCGCCATAATGAGACCGATGTCTCCCGAGCCTAAAATAACAACCTCACGCCCGGGCATAAGTCCCTTCATATTAACAAACTTTTGTGCTGTGCCGGCAGTATAGATTCCCGCAGGACGAGTTCCGGCAATATTGAGCGCCCCCTTAGGTCTTTCACGGCAGCCCATGGCAAGAATAATTGCCTTGGCACAAATTTTAAATATACCGCACTCACGATTCATTGCGGTCACAACCTTATTCTCATCCACGTCTATGACCATCGTGCCGAGCATAAATGGAATTCCGTATTCCTTGACCTGCTTTTCATATCTGTAAGCGTACTCCGGGCCGGTCAATTCCTCACCAAAACGATGCAGACCAAATCCATTGTGTATACATTGACGGAGAATACCGCCGAGCGCATCGTCTCTTTCAAGTATGAGGATATCCTTCTCGCCCTTTTCATATGCTGCAACCGCTGCAGCCATACCCGCAGGACCGCCACCTATAACGACGAGGTTTACGTGTCTCAAATTATTCTCTAACATATTTGCCTCCCGTTATTTTATGCCTTTTGATGTTATGTTGACGTTGATATAAGAGTTGCCGCCCGACTTGGTTATCTCGGTCACGGGAATACCCATCTCACGTGAAAGAAGATCAACCATATAAGGAGTACAGAATCCACCCTGGCATCTGCCCATAGAGGCTCTCGTTCTTCTCTTGATGCCATCTATGCTCGTAGGACGGGGATTGGTTCTTATCGCCTCGATTATTTCACCCGCAGTCACCGTCTCGCAACGGCAAACAACGTGAGCGTAATCGGGGTTGGTTTTTATTATTTCGTTCTTTTCATCTATAGATAATTCACGGAAATAATGGAGCGGACGACGCTTACCGTTAAAGCCCGCGTTCGCCTCGAGCTTAACTCCCGCCCCCTTTAACATTTCAACAACGTAAGTTGCGATAGCAGGAGCTGAAGTAAGTCCGGGACTTTCAATACCCGCACAATTGATAAAGCCCTCGCACGGAGAATTTATGATAAAGTCACCCGTAGAACCCGTAGCACGAAGACCTGTGAAGGATGTAATTACCTTTCCAAACTGAACCCCCTTGACCTGTTCACCTGCGAGAGCAGAAATACGGCCAAGTCCTATTGCGGTGGTTGAAGTATCGTTCTTATCGTCAATATCCTCTGCGGTAGGGCCAAGGAGAAGGTTTCCGTCAACCGTAGGTGTTACAAGAACACCCTTGCCCATCTTTGAGGGGCAACGGAACACGGTGTGGCCTACAAGAGAGCCGCACTCCTTGTCAAGGAGCATATATTCTCCCCTTCTTGGACGCACAAAAAAGCTCTCATCGCCTACAAGTCTTGCTATCTCATCAGAGAAAACACCCGCACAGTTTATAACATATTTAGCCTCTACGGTGTCATTTTTCGAGGAAATTCTATACACGCCCCCGACCTTTTCGATCCTTTCCACCTCAAAGTCGAGCTTCAGTTCTGCTCCGTTATCCATCGCATTGCCAACCGCCGCAAGACACAGCTCGTACGGACAAACAATAGCACCCGTCTCGGCTCTCAATGCACATGTGACTCCCTCTCCGATATTCGGCTCAAGCTTTAATATTTCATCTCTTTCGAGGAACGAAAGGCCCTTTACTCCGTTCTTAATTCCTCTTTTGATAAGCGAGTTCAGCATCGCAGCGTCATCTTCATTAAATCCAACAACGAGTGATCCGTTTCTCTTATACTTTACACCAAGCTCGGCGCATAGATCTTCCATCATCTCCGAGCCAAGTACATTGAGTTTTGCTTTAAGAGTTCCCTCTGCAGCATCAAATCCGGCATGAGCAATCGCACTGTTTGCACGTGTCGCACCCATAGCGACATCTGACTCTTTATCTACGATACACACCGAGAGCTTGTACTTCATCAGCTCGCGGCATACAAGTCCGCCGATAACTCCCGCACCTATTACAACAAAATCAAACATTAGTTCCCCTCCGTTTATTTCGCACGTCTATACCTGAACCGTCATTTTTTCACTGCTTGATACGTCGGATGCTATCTTCACAAGAAGGTCTGTTATCTTATCCATATCCTCAACGCATACGTACTCAAATCTCGAGTGGAAGTTAGCGCCGCCCGTACAAAGATTTGGGCAAGGCAACCCCATAAACGACAGTCTTGATCCATCCGTGCCGCCTCTTATCGGCATAACGATAGGCTCTATATCAAGAGAATGCATAGCAGACTTGGCACGCTCGACAACAAAGAGATTGTCCTCAATTTTCTCACGCATATTGTAGTAAGAGTCCTTGATGTTGATCGTTACCGTGCCCACTCCGTACTCTGTATTCATCTTTTCGCAAAGTTCAAGGAAGAAACGCTTTTTTTCCTCAAATTTTGCCCTATCGTGATCGCGGATAATATAGACAAGTTTTGCCTCTTCGGTAGCACCCGTGATAGATAAAAGATGGTGGAATCCCTCATAACCTTCTGTTTTTTCGGGAATCTCATTAGCGGGCAGCCTTGAGTCAAACTCAGCCGCAATTCTCGCCGCGTTTTTCATCCTGTCCTTAGCAGAGCCCGGATGTATGGAAACACCCTTGATATCAACCCTGCAGGATGCAGCATTGAAATTTTCGTATTCAAGCTCGCCAAGTCCCCCGCCGTCTACCGTGTAAGCGTAGTCAGCACCAAAACGGTCTACTCTGAAATTATCTGCTCCCTCGCCTATCTCCTCGTCGGGAGTAAATGCTATAGATATCTTGCCGTGAGGTACGTTCTTTTCTATCAACACCTCAAGAGCGGTCATTATCTCTGCAATACCGGCTTTATCGTCTGCTCCAATAAGAGTTGTACCGTCGGAAACAATAAGAGTTTCACCTTTATGCTCCTCAACGTAAGGATAATCCGAAACCTTAAGCCAAATATCCTTTTCCTCATTCAGAAGAATATCTCCACCCTTGTAATCAATAAGCTTAGTTTGTATATTCTCATCCGATGCCTCGCTCGAAGTATCCATATGTGCTATAAATCCTATATTATTACACACGGCATCCGTGTTAGCGGGTAATTCTGCGTAAACGTAGCCCCACTCGTCAAGCTCAACACCAACAAGTCCGAGTTCTGTCAGCTCACGTACAAGCTCACGCGCAAGCACGAGTTGTTTCTCGGTTGATGGATGCGTTCCTATCTCCTCGCTTGACATTGTAGGATATTTTGCGTATTTTAAAAATCTCTCGTATGCTCTCATATATGCCTCCGTAAAAAGCCGTAAAATACATTTTTCGCATACTACGGCATTGTACTGATATTGTAACATATTATACGAGAAAAATCAACCGCTAAGGAGCTGTAATTTATTCCTAATCCGGTGATATTTTAAATATAAAGCATCCTAAAATTCTTTTTTTCATTCAATATTTCACCTTCGAAACCGGATTAGTAAGAAAAAATGCGTAAAATTTACATTTTTTTCATATTATTTTAATATATTTATTGACAAGTATATAACTATATGTTAAAATAAATAAAAATAGATAATTTAAAATAAAAATCTTTTTAATAAATACATAACATAAGGAGAAAACAAAAATGCCTGAAATCAAGTATGAAGTAGTTGACAAGATCGGTATCGTTAGCGAAGGCAACAACGGCTGGAACAAGGAGCTTAATCTTATCAGCTGGAATGAGAGAGAGCCCGTTTATGACATCCGTACCTGGTCTCCCGATCATGAGAAGATGGGCAAGGGCGTTACCATTTCTGTTGAAGAAGCTAAGGCTCTTCGTGATATGCTCAACAAGCTTAACCTCGACTAATTCGCATTTTTTCGCACATCTATAAATAAAGAACGGACTCAATTCAGAGTCCGTTCTTTATTTATATTGGTTAGGTTAGCGGATATCTCGATAAGGATCGTATTGATCACAAAGTTGATCACTTATCATTTTCCTTCCCTATTTCATCATCTTCCTTCGTTTTTTGCGGTATCTTCGACTTTATCTTGTCAACGATCTCGCTAAGGAATCCGCGATGGGATAATTCATCCTCATCATCATGCAAGAGCTTATCTATCAAGGTATCAACGATTTTAGTCGTCTTTTCTCCAAGCTTAAGCTTTTCTCTTTCCTCGTCCATTATACGCGTGTAGTTTTCGGATCCTATACGCGCACCGATAAGCCTTGGTGCAAATGTGTCCGTCATGCGCTTATTGGCGGTGTTCTTGCCGATTCTCTTTTCAATGATATCCATATACGCGTTCATCTTGGGGTTCGTAACGTTCATTTCCTTTAGGAAAACGTTGGCGATCTCCTCGTTCGGTATTTCCGACATTCTCATAAGAAGTTTATCATCATCCGTGAAGGAGAGCTTTATCATACGTGTGTTTGGCAGTTCGGGGAACAGAAGCTCAAGCTTGTAGAGCATATTCCTGTCCTCATCCTCCATAGCCTCACCCATAACCCTAACTATATACTTCTCTCCGTGCAGATCGATTACGGTTTCTTTAAAGTCGGAAAATCCAACCTCGAGTCGATAAGATATTCCGCCCTCGGAGTATATGAAGAATATAGAATCTCCATCGCGTTCAAACTCTATACCGTCAACAGAGCTACGCAAATTGTTCTGCATTGCCCTGACGACAAGAGGAACCATTCCGACAGAGTTCTTGGAGAAATGATACTTTCCTATCAGATCATTCCATTCCTCCGGGTAATGAGTATGATGTTTTAGACCAAGTCTGTGTCCAAAGCCTTTTTTGGAAACGTACGGCCTTATCCAATGCCTGGACTCAAAGAAATGCTTTTCGGCATAACGAAGATCGACGAGATCTCCGCTAAAACAAGACTCGGAAAGATCATTAGATAAATCTATAGACAAATATTTTTCAAGTATTTCACGCGCAGGGCTATTCTGAAACAGTTCGTTGTTGCCTGATAGAATTACAACCACAAGATCGTTATCAGGGCAAATCCACACGTTCTGTCCGAGCATACCGTTAAAGAGATAATCATTGCCTCTGCTCGATGACCAGAGCTGATAACCGTAATCAAACTTACCCACAGAGTCAGGTGTCTTGGCGTGCCTTTGATGAGACTCGTTTACCCATTTCTCTGACAATATCCGCTTGTCGTCAAACACACCGCCGGAAAGCATCATATAGCCTATTTTTGCCCAGCTCTCACAGGACAGATATAACCCCCATCCGCCCTTCTCAATACCCTCGGCGCTCTTTTCCCAAAACCTGTTGGTGATATGAAGCGGACCAAACAAACGCTCGTCAAGAAATTCGGTCATACTCTTTCCCGCAATCTTTACTACGATCGTTGATAGGATATAAGAGTTCATACTGTTGTAAGCAAAATCCGTCCCCGGCTCAAAAGCACAGGCGGATGAAAAGAATGCATCCGACCACTTAGCCTCTGTGACAGATCCTGCCTCCGAAAACTTGATTCCGGTACTCATCGTCAAAAGATGCTTTACCGTTATTTTATTAAAATTCGGGTCCTTATAATTACGCTCGGGGAATATCTCACAAAGAGGGGTGTTAACATCAAGCTTACCGTCATCAACGAGCAAGCCTATTGCAATACCCGTAACAGTCTTACTCATAGAGTGCGACAGATGCCACGTGTTTACGCTGTATCCGGGGTGTGCGCATTCACATATGACCTCTCCGCCTTTTACACACATAAGAGCATGAATATTGGAGCTTTTATTTTTTTCAAGAGCCTTCAGCATTGCCAACAGACGTCCTGACGATACTCCTTTTTTCTCGGGATATGTCCTGTGAAAATATTGCGCCTCTTCGCCGCATATATCCGTTTTTTGAGGATAATAAGGAACAACCGAAGGATTGCTCTTGCCGGTAAATACAAGGCCCGCGCCAAGCTCAATCGTTCTTTTTACCCATCTTTCCATATTTTCCTCCTTTCGTGTCTCTCACACCATTATAACGACAATCGAAAATCGAAATTTGAGAATTTCGATGGTGAATCATTGCTTTACTAACAAGTTTCATTAGTAACTTGTCGAATTATGTTTCAATAATATAGAGATAAAAAGCTTTTATGCTGTCTTCTATGATCATTATAAACGTTTCAAGCAAAAGTGTTAAAATGTGTTCCTATATATTATAAATATATAAAGGGATATTATTTCATTTTTTAAAAATTAAACTATTGAAATGCCAATAAGATCCGCAAGAAGTCCGAAAGCTGCGCCCACAGCAATGAGAAGCAACATAATAAATACGTTTTGTATGGGGCGCTTGTTCATTTTGAAGAGCACGAGCAATCCGACACCCGAGCCTGCAAACAGACCGGACATCATAGCACCTGTTGAAATTACTCCGCTCATAGCAAGCTTTGTAAGTGCAATAGATGATGCGCAGTTAGGTATAAGACCAACTATAGCCGAAATAATATGGCTGACAAAGGGAGATGCAAACAGCGAACCGGAAAGAGCAGACTCTCCAACGAAGAAGAACAGCGCATTTATCCCCGCAGTTATGAGAAATACAAAGAGAGATACGCTAAGAGTACGCTTCACGGTAGCGACAAATATGCCATCATCACCGCAACTGCAATCATCTATATCATCAATGTACATATCATTTTCATACATTCCGATAACTCTCATAGCAATATCTATCAGAAGACCAACTGCTATTCCAACCGCGCATTTGTAAATAATTATTGGCAATAATTTGTTTATATTAACATTTCCGGCGATAAGTATCGGCAGCATCTCATCGGATGTTGAGAGAAAAACCGCAATTAACGTGCCGAAAGTTATTACTCGTCCCGAATAAAGATTTGCCGCAGCAGCCGAGAATCCGCACTGTGGAACTGCACCGAAAACGCCGCCAACGATAGGACCGAAGATGCCCGCTTTATTCATAGTGGACTTCAAGCCGTCAGACGCCACGTGTTCGACAAACTCCATAAAAAGATATGTAAAGAACAGGAATAAAACAAGCTTCAAAGTATCTGTAAAGCTATGTATTAAAACCTCGTCAAGAAACTCGCCGAATCTGCCGAGCTTATCCGAGAGCATCTCACCTATTGAACTGTGAGATGAACCGTCAATGTGTAAAAATGATGTCATGTTGTTACCTCCGTACACTCTTTGCATTTTCCGTAGATGAAGCTCCCTTCCTCAATGCTGAATCCGCCGAGTGATAATATTTTTTTCTCAAATGCGCGAGTCGTATTTTCGTCAAGATGAATGAGCTTTCCGCAGCCGTTGCACTTTAGGTGCATATGTTTGTGACAATGCTCATCACCGACGTACTGATACGTGCAGTGCCTGGTCTTACCGTCCGACAGCCGTCTTAAAACTCCCTCCCGGACAAGCTCCGATATCAGCCTATACACCGTACTTTTTCCTCTTCCGTCATAAGTCACAGCCTCTGAAATTTCCTCTATGGTATATGACTTGTCATGGTTGTGGGATAAAAGCTCGGTTATCAGTTCTTTTTTTCCTGTTGAATAACCCATATTTTCTCCACTTAAATGAGAATTACTCTCAATTTTCTTCTTTATGATACATCAATTTGATCCTCTTGTCAATGCCTTTTTTCTTGTTTTTAATATTTTAATTGACAATACGCGCGTTTCATGATAAAATATTTACATATTATACACAAGGAGACGATATGCAAATTACCGACCTAATCCTTAACGTAGCAATACTCTTTATAATGATGGTGCCAGGAGTCATAATGAAAAAGTGCGGATTTTGTTCCGATTCTTTCGGCAAGGGCATCTCAAACCTCGTTTTATACATTGCCCAGCCCTGTCTGATAGTATACGCCTATCTCTCTTGTAATGCCAGCTTCAAGGATATATGGCTTGGATGTCTTATGACATTCATCCTTTCTTTTGTCGCACACTTAATCTTTACTGCGGTTGCTCTGCCTGTGTTTAAAAAAGCCCCAGACGGTGCGTGCAGGATGCTTCGCTTTGCCACGATATTCTCTAACGCGGCATTTATGGGTATTCCTTTGATCCAGGCAATTATTGCCGATCCCACAGCTGCAATCTACGCATCAATATATAACATCACCTTCAATCTCTTTCTTTGGACACTTGGTGTAAAGCTATGTACAGATGAGCTTCCTCATATGCACAACGATGAAGACTGCGAATGCCACGAAGAGCTCACCGCGGCATCCGAGATATCTGTAAAGAAGGTTATATTTCATCCTGTAACTCTCGCATCCTTGATCGGCGTTATACTTATGATATTCGGTGTTAACAATTCGCTTTTAGCATCCGTGCATCTGTCTATTATTTCCGACAGTCTTCTGATGCTGAAGAATCTCGTTGCACCACTGTCAATGGTGGTTATCGGCTTAAGACTCGCGGATATTAATCTTAACGGCTTCTTCAATGACGTATATATGTACCTATTCCTCGTTCTCCGTCACCTCGCCCTGCCCGTGCTTACCGTCCTTGTGATGAAGTTGATTTCACTCTTCCTTCCTATTACCGATACGGTCGCCCTCGTTATAGCAATTATGGCATCCGCGCCAGCAGCAACAAGCGCAACGATGTTTGCCGAAAAATACGACTGCGACGCACCATACGTATCAAGGCTTGTTACGGTATCAACTATACTCTGCATTGCTACAATGCCGATTGCCGTAATACTTGTTCAAGCTTTATAAAAAATATAAGATGCTTCAGGCTTTAACCGTCGGGAGCATCTTTTTTCGCAACTTTTTTTAGCAAGCATTCAAACCGAACGACACAATTTTTATACCGAACGGAAAATCTGTCTTGATTTCAGGACACCCTATCAACTAAAATAGATATAAAGGGAGAAAGACTATGAAGTACACTTTACATATTACAGATGAATTCGATGAGGAAATAATCATATACGCAAGACAAAAAAACGAACTTATAGATGAAATAGAACGGCTGATTAATGCCAAAAAACAAAACACGCCCCCGCTTATAGGATATATAAACAACGATATTATTGAAATCAAGCCCGAGGAAGTATACTGTTTTTACATTGAAAATAAAAAGCTGTTTGCTTCCTTAATAAGGGGTGATGCTCTAATAAAAAGAAGGCTGTACGAGATAGAAGAAATATTGGGTAATGACTTTGTAAAAATCAATCAATCTACCATTGCAAATATGAAGCTTGTCGACCATTTCAGCGTATCAATAGGTGCATCTCTAACAGTACATTTTAAAAACGTGAGGCACGACTACGTTTCGCGCAGGCAGATGAAATCCGTCAAGGAAAGGTTAGGTATTTAAGATGAAAAAGTATTTAAAGCAATTTCTGCACAGAGGTTTAGTTTTCGGCGGCTTCGGCCCTATAATTATCGGCATAGTTTTCTTTTTCATTGAGCTGAGCGGCACGGATCTTAACCTTCGAGGAATCGATATATTACTTGCGATCACTTCAGCCTACATCCTCGCATTTGTCCAAGCGGGAGCTTCGGTATTTAATCAGATAGAGGATTGGCCGTTAACAAAGTCGCTGCTCTGCCATTTTTCCTCTCTCTTTGCCGTTTACTCACTTACCTATATGCTTAACTCCTGGATTCCATTTGAGCTTCATGCATTGCTTATTTTCTTCCTCGTGTTTGCGGTAATCTACTTTGCAATATGGATTACCGTATATCTTTGCGTCAAGACATACTCAAAAAAGCTTAATTCAAGGCTGTAACTCATATTGATATTATAAGGTTCGTTTGTTTTTATCCCCGCTTCTTCACTAAAACCAATCGAAAAAACCACCGTTAAAAGGGTTGAAAAATATTCTGCCGTAAAATTTACTTTTAAAACAGATTTATTGCAAAAAACTTTACATTTCGCCGTTTATTTTGTAAACGTTACTTGACTATTTTGTGTATTTGTGATACAATAGATGCATTACGGCATAAAATATGGAGAAAAATAAACTGTGAACAATTCAAAGCTTATTCGCAGATCACTGATATACAGTGTTATCTCTTTAACATTGTGCTTCACCATGCTTGTAGGTTCTACCTTTGCCTGGTTTACTTCTACCGTAACGAGTGAGAATAATATTATTCAAACCGGTACTTTAGACGTAGCAATGTCATACAAAGAGATCGGCGATACAGAATATAAAGATGCTTCCAACGGTACGATTTTCAAATCCGACCTATGGGAACCGGGTTGTATCGATGCTAAAATTTTAAAAATTGAAAATCTTGGAAGTCTTGCATTTCAGTACAAGCTCACGCTTTCCTCCGACGTCAATACGCAGTCTCGAGAGCCGAATCTTGCTGACGTAATCGACGTATATATATTTGATACAAATCAAACAGTAACTCGCGATCTTATTGACAATTCAACACCATACGGTACGCTAAGCGATATACTCAACGTTTCAAATGGATTTATAAACGGAGTCCTTTTGCCATCCGGCAAAACGGGTGATTTCCCATCCGGATCCATTGAATATTGCCTTGTCTTGACAATGCACGACGACTTAGGAACTGAATATCAGAATCTAAGCGTAGGCAACGGTATATCCGTCAAGCTTCTTGCTACACAGTTTGCTTGGGAGAATGATTCATTTGATAATAGCTACGATCAGAACGGCAATACGGTTATAACCCGACAGAAGCGTATTCTGTCAAACGTTCTGACTGATCTGCCAGAGGGTTCATTGGCTACCGCCCCCGGCGTAGTTTTTAGCACTTCCCCGTATGCATATACCAACAAAAGTCTGTTTGCGGGCAAGCATATTACCAAAATCGGAATTCCTGTAAAAACAGTTCAGGCTCTTGACGATAATCAGACCTTTACTCTCTCGGTTGTCAAGACAACGTCCGATACTTACCGATACGTTTCACAGAATGTGATAACACTCCCGAAGGAATCGTTAGGTGACTCTACTACAGTAAACAAATGGATCTACGTTGACGTCGATCTTCATCTAATGGAGGACGAAACTCTTGCATTCGGTATGCCTACCGATACAGTATCGTGGGGATATGCAAAAACCAAGAATAGCACTTACACCTTCCGATCCGCAACCGGCGGATGGAATTCTTATATAAACGAGTCTATTCTCTTCGACGTGTACGCTACAGAAACTCTTGAGTTTACACAAACCGAGTACGGACTCGCTCATGTTACCACCGGCAGCGCACTTTCATGTGTGCTTGTTGATTTCCCCGAAAGCGCAATTTCAGGCGGTAATGACGTAGAATTCTCCACACCTCCCTACTCTTACGTTGATCAAACACTTTTCTCGGGCTCAAGAGTGCTTAAAATCGGTATCCCGGTAAAAAGAGTAAAAGCCCTTGACAACAACCAGACCTTCACTCTCTCCGTAATAAAAACATCAGGCACAGCAACAGCAAACACGAGCGCATATCAGTACGTAAGCCAAAAAACCTATACACTTCCCCTCGAGCAACTCGGCGATAGCACTACCGTCAACAAGTGGGTATATATTGACGTGGACATTCAGCTTGCAGAAGATGAAACCTTAGCATTCGGCGGTAAAGATGATACCGTTGTTTGGGGATGGAAAAGCGGATACTCTAACAGCACATACGCTTTCCGCAATTCGAATGGAAACGTATCACGGGGAATCTTCTTTGATGTTAAGATAGAAAAGGTTTACACCTACGAGGAATACCTGAGAGAACTAAAGGAGGAGCAAGACCGACTTGAGGCCGAGCAGGAGCAGGCACGAATCGAGGCACAGCTCCGGGAAATATTATCAGGAAAAGGTATCTCTTTCCTTGGCGACAGTATTTCTACATACAGCGGTTGGTCAAATAACACATCATACAACTCAACCATCGGCTCAAACGCCGTTTATTACACGGGTAATAATTATGGCTTCACCAATGTAAACGAAACCTGGTGGATGCAAGCTGTTAACCGTTCCGGTCTTGAACTTGTTGTAAACAACTCCTGGTCGGGCGACGAGGTTACAAACCGAGGCGTTTCCCGCGCGCAACAGCTTCACAACAACTCGGGAACCGAACCGGATATTATTGCCGTATATTTGGGAATAAACGACTTCCGCAGAGCAAAAACCGTGGAAGCATTCGAAGCTAAATATGAGGAAATGATTGTAAGCATGATGAATACCTACGAAAACAAGGATATTTATCTGTTTACTCTGGTTTATACTACAAACCTTGAAAGCTCGAGCGTCAACTCCGCTGACGTTGTGAATTTTAATGAAGTTATCAAAAATATCGCAAACAAGTATGGTTGTACACTCGTAGACATCTACAACGATACAGGCATTAACAAAGACAACCTTGCAACCTATATGTGTGACAGCACTCTTCACCCAAATTACTTGGGTATGGATAAAATAACCGAATGCTTTATGAACGCGCTGATAAGAAACTATATTACCAACGCGGCATAAAGAGACATAATCTTGTATGCTATTCGGTAAACAACGCTGTGTCTAACGTAATGTTGCACACAAAATAAACAAGGCCGACCCGGACTGTACTATGGTTCAGGTTGGCCTTGTTTATTATTTATATTATCTGTTTATTCACTCGAGGGCATAGCAAGTATTTTTATATTTTCGCTTTTAGCAAACTAATAAAAAACTACTTGTTTAATGTTGTTCTGCCTATTTTGTAAACTTTCATTATCATTCTGTGTGTTTTCAAAGCTTCTTCTCCGCTTATCTCAAGAGGCTCCAAGCCAAGGAGTGCATCGTAGAACTGTCTGATTTGTCTTACGTGGTGAAGCCCCCAGTAGTCCTTTCCGCCGCCATAACTAAGATGGACAAAGTCGGGATGAGCTTCCTCACATGTGCCGTCATTATAAGTTATGTAAGCATCGTCATAGCCAAAAATCGCCTTGCCGTTTTCACAGAACAGTCTTATCTCTATAGGCTCATCACAGCCGTAGTTGTTCATACAGTAGAAGCCGTACTTTACTCCATTTGTAAAAGTGATAAGCCCCTCTGCGCTATCCTCGACCTCGACCGTATCGTGACCTCTGTTTGCCATAGTACAGGAGATGCTCTCCACCTCTCCGTCAACCACCCATCTTACAAGATCTAAAGAGTGGATAGCCTGGTCGATAACAACTCCGCCGCCTTCCTTATCCCAAGTGCCCTTCCAATCGCTCTCGGAATAGTAATCATCAGGTCTTGACCAGGTAAGAGTTGAACGCGCGGAAATAACCTTTCCGAGTCTGCCGCTCGACACGGCATCCTTAACAAGCTTTGCGGAATTGTTGTATCTGCACTGGAAGATAACTCCAAACTGAACTCCGCACTCTTTGGCGCGTTTTACAGCAAGCTCCGCGCTCTCAAGATCAATATCCATAGGCTTTTCCGTAAGGACGTGCACACCTCTTTCAAAGGCATAGATCGCCACTTCACAGTGAAGGTGGTGAGGTAAGCAGATATGTACCGCATCAAGCTCCTCTTTTTCAAACATTTCTTCATAAGAGGTATATGCTCGTCCGCCGTACTCTTTTGCGGCTTCCTCAGCCTTTTCCTTAACCTTGTCACAACAAGCAACAAGTTCTGTGCTTTCAAGTGATGCTATCGAAACAAGATGCATAACCGAGATTCTTCCGCATCCTATGACGCCGACCTTAAAACTTTTATTTGTTTCGGACATTTTCATTTCTCCTTGTCCTTGCTTTGTTTGTCGATTTATTATACCGCGCAAAATCAAGCATGTCAATAAGCAATTTAGTTTTTATAAAAATATTTTAAAGCAACGTGGGAATACTGTCTCCGCGCTCCACAGAAGCGAGGATCTGCTCGCAAAGAATCAAGCAGCGAAGCAGGTGATAAGGGCCTTTCCAAAGCGATCCCTTCTGCGTGTGAGATACCGTACCGTCACGGTGAAGGTATCCGTACCACTCACCAAACTCCTTGTCCGAGAAGTGCGAGAAGGTGTAATCGTGAACCTTATCGTAAAGAGCCTCATATCTGTCATCGCCCGTTATAAAATGTGCAGCCAGAGTTGCAATAAGGCACTCGTTATGCACCCACCACAGCTTCATATCGTGCTCAAGCTGCTCACAAGGACGGTCGAAAAGATCGCGAAAATAATACACGCCCCCGAACTTATCATCCCATCCAAGTTCAAAATGCCAATTCATTATATTAAGCGCCTTCTCCATTAGATCCGGATTTTCCGTTAATCTTGCATAGTTCATCAAAAACCAGGAGTTCTCGATCGAGTGGCCTGGATTGATGACTCTGCCCGCGGGATTATCAAGTATTGATCCGTCAGTATAGACCGTTTCAAGAACGCACTTGTATTCCTCTTTGTAGTGGAGATTTATCATATCCGCAATAACGTCATTAATGATCACATCGTAATACTCGTGCTTTCCGCTTACGCGTCTTAGAGTTTGTGCCGAACTTATTAAAACCATCGGATATGCGTTAGAGCGCAAAGAACGAACCTCGGCATTCTCCTTTGGGGTAATCTTGAAAGGGTCGGATGACGGATCACGGTAGAGTCTGTACATCAGGTCAAAATACTTCTCCGCAAGGGCGAGATCCTCGGGATTTTTGCGAAGAAGATAATACTCCGCAAAACCGACTACAAGAAAGCTCTCCGAGTAAAAATATCTTCTCTTACGAAGGGGTTTGCCGTCGCGAGTCACGGTAAAGAACATTCTACCGTCCGTGTCGATGCAATGCTCCTTAATAAACCTTGCTCCGCTGTCCGCAGCTGCGGCACAATTCTCATTTATTCCGTAAGTGTTACAAATCTTAGAAAATGTCCAAAGGCATCTGCCCTGGAACCACACGCTCTTGTCGTCGTTGTACGATTTACCTTCTCTGTCAACGCTGGTAATAAATCCGCCGTACTCCTTGTCGATAAGGTCCGAATTTAACCAAAAAGGCAAAACGTCGTTAAATAACGTATCGGAATAATATTTTCTTAACTCCTTTATTTTCTCAAGCTTCATTTTTTCTTTTCTCCACTTTGAGTCCTATTTCAAATAATCTCGACCACGGCAGATAGCATTCTACCGCTTCATATTTTGCGAAAATGCCCGGAAAATTCACACGGGTGTGCTCGTTTATCCTATTTACGATCATTTCGCAGTTTAAGCTTCCAAGCTTTAGCACCTCGCCAAGTCCGGGAGTCACAACCCTAAGAGCTATGTTATCACGTGTTACCTCGCGCACATAGGCAAGATTACACGGCCGCTCGTCAAGCGGCAAATATATAACCTTTTTCATAAAACGCTCCTTACGGCGAATAACACGGATGTCAAAACACAATCAGCTCAAGCTCTGCAGCATCACTTTCGGGTATTCCGTTACATGAGAAAATCGGTACGGTTTTGCCATCGTGCATAACGAGAAGCTTATCATCAACATATCTTCTGCCAAAGTCGTCAACAGATACATTTGCAGATTCATCCCACGAAAACATATCGCGGTTATTGTAATACTCAAGCAACCCTTCGGCATATCGCATAGTACAGCAAAAAGGCGCTTCATACATCGAAATTCTCAACACGCCCTGCCCCTTTGTAACACAGGAGTTAGGTCCTGCGCCGCCGTTTTCACGCTGGCAGAACTGCAGTCCGTTAAACCATATCCTGCGGGCAAGCGTCTTGTATTCCTCGTTTTTGGTTATCTTATAAAGCTCGGTTGCGAGAATAAAGCTGTCCACCACGGCACACGGCTCGGTCCAAGTATCCTCTCTGCCAAACCAGTTGAAGTTCTCATAAGTCAAGGTCATACCGTGCTCAATATAAAATGCAAACTTTTCCCTAACTATGCCAAGGTATCTTTCATTCTGTGTGACTCTGTATAGCTCAAGAATACCTCGAAGGCAAGTCAGAGTTGTATGTGTCTGGAGTCTATATTTCAAAAGATCGACCGTTACAAAAAAGTCAATCACACCGTTAAGAAAAGCAAGTACGCGAGAGTCCTTGGTTACCGCGTAATAATGTGCGAGTCCGTCAACACACATAAACGCACAACCTATATCGCTCGATAGCTTCCATCCGTCAATAATACCTGTAACCGACCCACTCACGTCACCGCATAAGCCATCTCTCGCAAGCGGATAGTGTGAGTACCAATCAATAGCGGACAGATAAAGATTCTCAACCGTACTTCTCGCCATTTCCATTGCCTTGTCACTGCTATATAGGTGTGCATGCTTCAATAAACCGCGCAAGTACCAGTTATGACCGGACAACTGCTGTTCATCAACAGTCACACCGTCAAAGGGTTTGCCAAAATAAAGCTTATCATTGGTATGCTTTGGAATTTCCGAGAAAAACCTATGTAAATGCGGCACTTCTTTGCCGTGTATCTCTACGTGACAAAGGAAAGCAAGTAAAGCCCTGCCCTCCCAATCTCCCGGCCAATCATAGCTATCCGCCTGAAACAGTCTTCCAAGGGAATACTCCTCACCGTTTAGCCTTTTAAAATTTAGTTCAATATTTTTCATATACATCAATTGCTATCCAAAATAGCTTCTTCGTTTTTCTTTTTGCTATTTAGAACGCCCACTATATAACGCACAGCGTATTCTATTGCATACTGCACCGCATAGATCATTATGGCAACCTCTATGATAAAGCCTGCATTGGTGAGTACCCAAAGATACTCGTTGTAAATAAAGCCCTGCATAACGATAGAGGAATAATGCAAGAACAGATACACGCCTATACATATCTTGCCAAGGAAATGTGTAACGCTGTTATAATAGGTGTATTTCTGTGAAACAAGAATGATGATAACAGCCGCAGCATAGGTCGCAGCAGGCTCATAGAATATAAAGCCTACAACAAACACAAAAACGGAAAGGATCAGTCCGAGTCTAAAGTGCTTGTTTGCTAACATATTGATCTTATCGTAGAAAGTGGCATAGATACATCCTATAGCAAATGCAGGCATCTCTCGTGTGTACATTCCGCCCTCATCTGCGATATGAGCCGCAACTCTTGCGGCAACAGGTACTATCGCCATTACTATTCCGGCAATCATCATCCTTTTCTCGGTTTTAAGTTTTGAGCATACGAAGTAAACCAGCGCAAAAATAATGTAGAGCGCAATTATCGACGCGATGTACCAACCGTGTCTGTTTATGCGGTTAAAACCATTTAACAGATCGAGATTAAGTATTCTGAGCCATCTGTCGGTTGGCTCATAGCTGCCTCGCTGAAACGTGAAATAGGTCAAAGCATTGATAAAGACAGCAACCACCCACAGCTTTGGAATATGAACAAGCAATAGCTTTTTCAAATATCTGTTGCCGTGCATTTGATACGAGCGGATAATGCCAAACGCGGACAGGAAGAAGAACAGACCAACTCCGACACCGCCCGTGTGCTCGCAAACCAACTCCTTAAACTCTCCGTTCTCAAGATCAAGTCCGAGATTGTGGAACATAACGTATATACAAAGTATTCCCTTTATACAGGTTGTAGAGCGAGAATCAAGTATGTTTTTGTCCTCTTCCTTTCTCGGCTTAAGTGCCAACATAGGTAAAAGTGATATCAGTATATAAAAAAGATACATCGCGCCTCCAAAAACAAAAGTAGCGTATGCCGCACTATTTATGCGCATAATTGTAATTAATAGTTGTCAAAATGCTATTAAAACTGCGGAGTATATGTTTTCCAATCATCCTCATACACAAGTTTTCTTATCTTTAGATTCCGGTATTTTACCTTAGTACAGAACGCCTCAAACCCGACCTTGCCGTACTTGTTAACGTCGAGGGGTGTAGGATCTGTCACAGAAAGCGCAAGACGGTCATTTACAGCCATGAACAAAGTATTGCCTATATTGCCAACAGCAATATGATAAATTTCGCCGGGTGTAAAATCAAAGAGGTCGGTCATTGCGAGCAAAGAATAATCCGGACTCCTCTCAAAACCTATGAAGCCTTCCCAAAATCCTTCAACGCCCATAACGTACCCCATACCGCGCGTGTCCTTTTCATAATCCCAGCCGCCGTGCCAGGTTACGTTGATATCATGTGTCGCGGGGGCAACGGTTGCCGCATCAAACTCCACAAACACATCACCAACGTACTCACCGCGAGTCATTACCATAGCCGCCGTACATTCACGGTTCTCACCGATCAGCCAACCTTCCTCGCAATACCACTTACCGCCGTGCAACTCAAAGTCACGCTCAATTATCTCATCGGTAAAGCTATTACATTCATATAAAATCTCCATGCTTTCGGGATGGAGTCTTGTCTTCATAAGCTGAATCACTAAATCACCTCTGTTTGGTACATTCAAGTAAATTTTATCACAATCCAAATCTTAAAGCAACACTTATCTGAAAAAAGCAGAACATAAATTATCTGTCCGCCGTTTATATTGACTTTATTTTATCGCGGTGATATAATGTAGAAAAAAGGAGATGTAGATTATGAAAGTTTTAAATTGTCTTCGTTGCAATGCAAAAATGAAATATATAGGAAGCGAGAGAATTCAGTTAGGCGAAACAGGTCTTTTGCTCGGAGATCTTCCTAACTTGCTCGCAGGATCGCTTGAAGTCGACATCTATGTCTGTCCGGAGTGTCAAAAGCTTGAGTTCTTCTCGGTAAACAGCGAGCAAAATCGCGAGACTGTTCTGCCAAAGCGCGTTTGTCCCGAGTGTGGCGACGAGCACGATTTTGACTATCCAAAATGTCCCAGATGCAAGTACGATTATTATAAACAATAAAAACTTAAAACCTACATATTACTAAAAGGGTGTGAACCAAAAGCATTTTTCAGAAAGCTTACGGTCCACACACTTATTTTTTTGAATCGGTGCCAATTACCGATCATGCCGTTTTAATCCGGCGTATTTATTATATTGTTTTCTACCTTTTCGCGGTAGGCGATCACAAGGTCTTTAAACTCAGACTTGAACTCATCATCCGAAAGATCAAGATCGGACAGTCTTGTAACAAGCGCGTTTAAATCGCTGTCCGCCTTGTGTTCAGAATCTCGCAAAATAAGTGCGAACTCAACGACAGATGAAACAAATGCATCAGTATCGGTCATCTCGGTATGATACTTGTCTGTGCCGATGGAAAGTGTAATCTCCTTCTCCGCCAATGCGTCGCCACCGACGTTTTCTGTAGGCTTGTATTTTACGATTACATCCGCAACATTCTCGCCCTCGGTAAGTTCCTTATCCGTCATTACTATCTCATAAACAACAGTGACGGTATGACCGCTTCCAAGTTCACCCGCATCGGTAGTCGAATCATTGAACTCCTCCTCGGTGAGAAGCTTGTTCTCATAGCCGACAAGCCTATATGACTCAACGTACTCGGGATTAAAGGTTATGCCTGCCTTAACGTCCTTTGCAACTGTTACAATACTGCCACCGATACCCTCAACGAGAGCACGCTTTGCCTCCTTAACAGAGTCTATATAACTGTACACGCCATTACCTTTAAGCGCCAATGTTTCCATTTTTTCAGACTGAATATTTCCGCGTCCGAAACCAAAAACGGAGAAGTATATACCACTCTCGCGCTTTTCGGAAATCAATTCTTCCAGTCCCTTTGTAGTGCTTACTCCAACGTTGAAGTCGCCATCCGTGGCAAGTATTACACGGTTATTGCCGCCATCAATGAAGTACTGTTCTGCAAGCTGATATGCTCTTTGTATACCCTTGCTACCCGCGGTAGAACCGCCTGCGGTAAGGTCTTCAATAGCCGCAACGATCTTCTGCTTTTCAAATCCAAAAGCACCTGAAAGTGCTACGGAGTCACCGCTTGCATAGGTCACAATCGATACACGGTCCTCGGGGTTAAGGTTTTCGGCAAGCATCATAAACGCCTGCTGTACCAAAGGGAGCTTATCGTCCGAGTACATCGATCCGCTAACGTCAATAAGGAATACAAGATTGTTTTTAACACCCGAGAACTCAACCTCCTCGGCCGCAAGCCCGATAGTCAAAAGCTTTGTCTCACTATTGTAGGGTGTATCGAAAAGAGATGAAGTAAGTGCCAGCACCGATCCGTCGGTAGGTGATTCGTAATCGTAGTTGAAGTAATTGAGCATCTCCTCAACTCTGACAGCATCCTTCGGAACGTAGCTGTATCCTTGATTGATTATACTGCGTAAGTTGGGATAAGATGCCGTGTTTGCATCTATGGAAAAATAGCTGCTCGGAGTCTCGGCTGTATTAACAAAGCCGTTTTCCGTGATCTCGGTATAGCCTTCGCCCTCAAGCGAACCTGCACTGTCAAAAGACGGCGCCATCGCCCCGTTGCCGTAATATCCGCCATCGGCTGCATTATCCTTGGCTCCTCCGCCCATTACCGAGCAAGCACTAAAGCTAAAAACGATTGCGAATACCAAAACGAGTGATAAAATACGTTTTTTCATTTTCATTACCTCCTACTTTAATTCTTACATTTTCATTTTAGCATACAAATAAATGCGTGTCAATCTACTATATGTAAACAAACCTTAAATACGCCTTCATCCTATATGACAGTAATAATAGTGAAAAGGTTACACGTGCCTAAAAAATATTTTCAGCGTTTAATCATACCGATGCTTATGGAATAAGCCAAGCTTGACAGCGTATTTTGCGTATGATATAATTTTTAAAAACATGTTTTATTCTATAGGTGGGAGGTCTTATGTACAGAGTAGGAATTTCAACCTGTGGCGGCAAGCCGACAGATCTTGAGGAATTCACAGCTATGAAATCAGCCGGTATGGATGCCGTGGAAATTTGTTTATCCGACTATAAAGATCTTGATTTCAAAAAAGTTAGGAATAATGCCGATGCCACGGGAATAGAGCTTTTCTCAATACACTCACATATGCGACCCGATTTTGATATTTCATCTCTTGATAAGGAAAGCAACAAGCGTGCGCTAAACGAATTTTGTTGGCTGATCGACAAGATATCCGAAATCGAAATAGATAAAATCGTTATCCATCCCACACACTTCTGTACGCGAGCTGATCAAGCCCGTGTTTCCACCAAACAAAAAGGGACTGCCTATGACATCCCCTTTACAACCGGATTTTGATGCAGAGCATCAATATACCCGCGCTCTGCGCCTGACAAGCTAGCTTGTCGATCTTCGAGTGGGGTATGCGAACCAGATTCGCGCACAAACTTGGTTCAAACAAAGCAAGATTGCGAAGCTTTGTGCAAACAAAGCGAATAGCGCGAGCTGATTCGAGTCCAATGTTGTTTCCACCAAAGAAAAAATCCCCGTTCCGAAGAACGAGGATTTTGGTGGAAACAACTGGACTCGAACCAGTGACCCCTTGCATGTCAAGCAAGTACTCTAACCAACTGAGCTATGCTTCCGTGTCTATATATTATACACACTATAAAAACCGTTGTCAATACCGATTTTGAGTAATAACAAAAAAGACGCGAAAAAACTCGTTTAAATTAATATATTGTTAATATTTCGTTAATGAATTATTCATATATCTTTGATACAATATATTAGTCACATATATGTTATTTGGACCATTAGCTCAGTTGGTTAGAGCTACCGGCTCATAACCGGTCGGTCCTAGGTTCGAGTCCTAGATGGTCCACCAACAAAAAGAGGTCAGCCCTTGCGGTTGACCTCTTTTTGTTAGTGGTCGTATCTGCGGAGTCTAACGTAGTTTTGTGGCAACGCCACAAAGTTAGGTTCGCATTCCCACCGCAGAGCGCGTCGAGCTTGCTCGTAAGCGGCAAGGCGAGGAATATTGATGCTTTGCGTCAAAATCCTAGATGCCTTTATCTTCTCAAGTTCACGTACAGAGGACAAGCACGCACCTCGGTGCCAAAACACATTTTATAGTACGCTATATCTTGATTTTTTTGCGCAGAATGTGATATAATTAGAACGCAATATAACGTTTGGAGTAAACTATGAAAAAATACAAAACCATAGAAGCGGGAGATGTTTTTGGCAAGCTTACTGTTGTTGCTCCGGCTGAAGATTATATAAGACCAGGGAACGGGCAAAGAGAAAAACGTTATCTATGTCGATGCGAATGTGGGAAAGAGTATGTTACACGAGGTACATATTTGAATATCGGCAAATCTACTTCTTGCGGTTGTAATAAAAAAGCCAAATTACGAGAACAGAGAATACGCGATTTAAAGGGGCAAAAGTTTGGACGATTAACAGTTGTGAAATTAAGTGAAACCCCTATGTTTGAAAACAAAGCTGGGGCTTGGTGGGAGTGCCGATGCGATTGTGGAAACGAAGTAACCGTCAAGGGTACATCATTGACATTTGGGCAGACCACTTCTTGCGGTTGTTATCGTTTAGAGAAACTAAGGGAAGATCGACTAATTGACTTGTCGGGGCAGCGCTTTGGCAAACTTGTTGTTTTACATCGCGTTGAAGATTTCATAAGTCCTACTGACGGAAAACGCCGAGGACGATGGTTATGTCAATGCGATTGTGGAAAACAAATAACCACTGTAACAAGTTATTTGACATCAGGCAACACAAATTCCTGTGGTTGTTATAAAAGAGAACGTACAAGTCAAACCCATTTTGTGGATATTGTC